>JAFWWR010000027.1 GCA_017518025.1 Clostridia bacterium | reverse complement strand
TATATAGTCGAGGCCCGCGGCATGGACGCCGGCCGGACTGTGCTGTCGATCAAATCAGAATAGAAAAACGCCCCCTCGGGGGCGTTTTCTCACGCCGCCACGCGGCGTATATCGTTCCGCCGCGGTCATCATTCAGTTATGCAGTGCTTTATAAACGTGATGACCGCCCGAAGAAGCGCATTGCGCTTCTTCCGTTCGAAATGTGTCTCCATAAGGCGGAATATCGCACGGCGAAGCCGTATATCGCGTCGCACAGCGGCATATCGCGCGCCGCAGGCGCATCTTTTGCCGCCTTGCGGCGATTTTTTATTTATGGTACAATATTTTCGAAAAAGATGTGATCATTCCGATTATTTATCGGGTATATGAGTGAAAGGCCTTTCTATCGGAACAGGAGGGAAAACGTGGATGATCGGGTAATCGTTCAAATGTTCCTTGACAGAGACGAAGACGCCATCGCGGAAGCGAAGCGCCGGTACGGGGACTACATCACGTATATCGCGGGCAACGTCCTTCACGACCGGCAGGACGCGGAGGAATGTCTGAACGACGTGCTCTACGCCGCGTGGGGAAGTATACCGCCGCAGGAACCGAAAAACCTCAGAACGTATCTCGGCAAGCTCACGCGGGAGACCGCTATCGACCGATGGAGAACGAAAAACCGCAAAAAGCGCGTCCGGTCAGACGTGACCGTGTCGCTCGACGAGATCGGAGAGATGGTCTCGGGCGGCGATCTCGACGCCGCTCTCGAGGGTAAGGAGCTTGCCTGCGAGATCTCGCGGTTTTTACGCCAACTGGACGAGACAAAGAGAAGAGTGTTTATCCGGAGATATTGGTATTACGATCCGGTAAAGAGCATCTGCGCGCGGTACGGCTTCGGGAAAAGCCGAGTCCTCATGATGCTGAAAAGGACGAGGGAGGACCTCGCCGAATACTTGAAGGAAAGGGGCCTTATCGGATGAAAAAAGAAGATATAATGAGACGCGCCATCGGCGAGATCGACGACGACCTTATCGAAGACGCTGATATAGATGAAGACAGTCCGGTCCCGCTCCGGAGGCGCAAGCCCGTTATCCTGAAACGGGCGGCCGCAGCCGTTCTTGCCGTTGCATCGTCTGCTCTGCTGATTATCGGAGGGCTGAGTATCGGAAGACCGAGGACCCCGGTGATCCATCCGGAGGCGACCTCGCAGACGGATCCCTCGGACACCGGGACGGAGCCGGACCATTCCTCCGAACCGAGATCCACGAAAAAAGACACCGGCAAGGCGACCGATACCACCGGGACCGATGACAAAAAACAGACCGAGACCGACGGAGAGCCGTCCACAGAGCCCGCGGCGACGGACCCGATCCGGGATCCCGTTGACCCAACCGTTGATCCGACGACCGAACCGGTGACGGAGCCGGAACCCACCGAGCCCGCACAAACGGAACCGAAGCCGAGGGATACGTCCGGCGGCAAGAACACGTCCGGCGGCAAGGACATTTCCGGCGGCAAGGACTCGCAGAAGCCCCCGGTTACTCCGGAGTCCTCGCATAAAACCGATCCTCCTCCGTCCACCGAATCATCCTCGGTGAACGACACGACGGAGCCTCAGGAGTCGACTACCGGTTCCGGGACGACCGAACCGATTGATCCGCCGAGCGGGATATCGGTCTATGCTTTTTGCGAGTACCTGTACCGTGAAGCCGGTTCCCCGTCTTCCGGATATAGTCTCGCAGGTTCCGACCCTGGCACGCCATCTTACAGTATGGGGGACGTTTACGAATGGTTCCACAATACCTTCAACAGTACTCCCGGGAGGATCGTGGGCCAAAGTTCGGATCCCGACAGCGGGTTCTTTGGAAAAGTTGTTCTTGCGACTTTCCTTGACAACTTGTTCACGGCGCTTGATGTCGAACCTCCTGTCGTGAGAGAATGGCCCGGTTTTGACGACGTTCTCGACGGCAAATGGTACACAGAGCACGTTATCAGGATGTACTGCGCGGGACTTGTTGAACCCTGTGACGAGACTACGTTCGGAATCAACGATCCTGTCAGCGCCGGTGAGGGCGCAAACGCGGCAAGAAAGTTCATTTCAGCCGCCCTGGATTGCGGGATCAATCTCTACGGGAACTGATCCGCTCCGAAATCCGAGT
>JAFWWR010000314.1 GCA_017518025.1 Clostridia bacterium | reverse complement strand
TCCGAGAAACGGTAGAACTCGTAGTTTTCCGGACGGCGGAACTTTCTTTTCAGCGTCGGATGGACCCCGGTCGCCGCGGCGTGGTCGATTATGTCGTCGTCCAGGACGGACCCCACCAGCCTTATGCGGCAGCCGTTGTCCGCCGCCGGCCAGGTGATGGCGGAGCCCATCATCCCGCTCCCGATCACCGTGACGACCGGTCTGTCGGTCAGCTTTCTCATATAATTGCCTCCAATGCCGCGCCCGGACGGCAAATCATCAATATCTTCCGATCTTCTCGAAGGGGAAATACGGGCAGTCCGCGCCGTCCTTTATCCGGTAGTCGCCGAGGGTGGGGTTGACGAAGTACGGGTTTTCGTCGAGGCCGTACGCCTCGTTGTTTTCCAGGGTCAGGAACTCCTCGCTCATTGCCGAGACGTGGATCCCGCCCTCCTCGCATATAAAGACGTTGCCCGTCACGGTGGTGACCGGAGCCAGGAAGAAGTTCGGGTCTTCGGGATGCAGGAAGTCGAAGCTGAGGCCTGTCACTCCCGGTCTGCGCGCCTCCAGCTCCTCCCGGTAGCCCGGGACGGTGTCGCAGTATCCGAGTATCCTGTCCCACGCGGCGAGGCGCTGGCTTATGAACCCGTCGTTCATCGCGGCCACGCCCTGCTCCAGGATCTCCGGGATATGCGACTGCACGGTGACCCCGCTTCCGTACAGGAAGAAGTTGTCGACGACGACGTTGTCGCGGCCGGCGCCCGCCATCATGATCGAGCCGGAGAAAAACAGGTTGTTCGCGTCGGTGGTCCCGCAGTCCTCCAGGTCGGAGTACTGGGCGAAGCCGTGGCCGGAATCAGTGACGAGATTGTACCTGACGAGACCGTTGGTGTCCATGCCCATGGCCGTGCGGATCACGCCGCCGTCCTCGGAGTTGGTCATGGCGGAGTCGAAGTTGTTGTACTCCACCACCACGTCGCAGGAGAAGTCGAACATAACGGCGTATCTGTGGCAGTCAACGAATTCGTTGTGGCTCACGAGCCCCTTCGTGCACTTGAACAGGTTCAGCGCCCCCTCCACGTCGTATTCCAGGTTCGTGCGGCGGAAAAGACAGTTGTCGACGAGGATATTGCTGATATCCGTGTATCTGTCCGGACCGTTCGCCACGTCCATCACGTAAACGCCGCACCCCACGGAGAAATCGAACTCGCTGTCCCGGATGGTGAGATCCATCTGCTCGCCGTCCCGGGAGTACTCGATCAGGGCGTGGTTCCGGCCGGTGGAATAGGCGAAGGAGCACCGGTCTACGGTGATCCCGGAGGTCTTGTACGCGAAGAGGAAGCCGCCGTTCACGTTGCGGAAGTCGAGACCGCGGAAGGTGATATGCCCCGTGTCGCGCGCGTCTATCATCACGTATTCCGGCACCGCGGAACGGCCGTCGCCCGCGTCGTAGGGGTCGCCGCGGAGCTCCTTCGGGCCCGCCGCGCCGGGGACCCGGTAATCGCCGGACGGTTCGTATACGTACAGCGTTCCGGTCTCTCTGTTCACCCAGTACTCGCCGGCCGCGTCAAGCTCCGCCGGCACGTTCATGACGCACATGTCGATGCCCTCGCCGGAAATACCCGCCCAGCCGGGCCTCATATTGCCCTCCGCAACGTAGAGGACCCCCTGGTCCGCGTCATAGGAGGAGGCGGTGTAGGTGTCTTTTCTGTATCCCGCCTTGATGTATCCGTAAAGCTTCATCTGCGGGATCATTTCCGCCGGGTACTCGGAGATCTTCCTTTTCAGGAGACCGTGTGTGAGGAGCAGGGAATCGGGATCGTTGTATCTGGCGCAGCGCAGCAGGTTTTCCGACCCGTCGGGGAATCTGTTGGGGAAGCGGCAGACGGAGCAGAGGGAATCGCCGCTGAAAAGGGCGAACTCCGAGAATTCCGGGATGTCGTCCGTATACCGGTAGAGGTCGACTTTTCTGATCTTGTCGACTTCTTTTTCGCTGAACAGATATCTCTCGCTCTCATCGACGGGTGCGAAATCCTCCGCGGGGATGGTGACGCCGTTGTCGAAGGTGACGTCGCCGTCGCCGTACTTGCAGTAGACCACGGGGCATTCGGGCGTGCCGGCGTCCTCCGCGGTGAACTCCACGTGGGTGGAGGTGTATCTGCCCGCCTTGAACGCCACGGTGATCTGTCCGCGCTCGGGAGTCTTTTCCTCGCCCCGTACCGCCTCGATGGCTTTCGCCCAGGTGGCGAAGGGAGCGTCGAAGGTGCCCGGATTGTTATCGTCGCCGTCGGTCGCAACGTAGAAGTCGGCGTCAGTGACGAGAGGGTATTCCTTTTCCGTGTAATGAGACCTTACCACCGGTCTGTTGTATGCGAGAATAAAGGTGTCGTCGTACCGCTGGATGATGGCGGCGAACTGCTCGCGGGTCGCCTGCCCCTTAGGGTCGAGACGGCCGCCGTCGGTCCCCTTGATAAGACCGGCCTGAACTGCCCACGCCACGGCCTCTTTCGCGTATTTCGAGACCTTGCCGCCGTCGGGGAAGACCGACAGATCGGCCCTTTCCGGCACGGAAACCGGCGCTCTGTCGGAGAAGCGGAACAGCATCGTCGCGAGCTGTTCGCGGGTGATGTTGTCGTTCGGCTTGAACTCGGTCTCGGTGACTCCGTTGACGATGCCGTTCTCCTTCGCCCACGCCACGGC
>JAFWWR010000313.1 GCA_017518025.1 Clostridia bacterium | reverse complement strand
CTCCTCTGCCGCTTCGTCACAGTGAACTACGGCTTCTGGGGCGTGATCCTGCCGGTCTCGGCGTTCGTTTTTACCGAAAAGAAGAAAAATCTGCTTCTTTTCTCGCTGTTTCTCGTTCTCATGAGCGCGGATTTCTACTTTTCGGGGCTGATGCGCGGCGGCGCGCCGCTGTGGGTGCTGATAAACCGTGAATCCCAGCCGTTCTCGCTGCTCGCCCTGCCTCTGCTGGCGCTCTACAACGGAGAGCGGGGCAGGTGGCGGCTCAAATACTTCTTTTACGTGTTCTATCCCGCCCATCTGGGGCTCATATATCTGATCGGGGTCCTGACGGGTCTCGCCTGACCCGTGGCGGAGTGATTTTTCGAAAGGAGAACGATAAAATGACCGGAACCGGACGCCGCGTACTCACCGCCGCTCTCGGCGCAGCTTTTGCCGTCCTTCTTTTCGCCGTTCTCGCCGTCGCGGTCTCCGCGGAGCCCGTGACCGGCACCTGCGGCGACGGCGTTTTCTGGTCTCTCGGCGACGACGGCGTCATGACCGTCTCCGGAGAGGGGAAGATGGACGACTACGACTCCCTCTCTGACGTGCCCTGGAGCGACCTGCACGCCTCCATCAAAGACGTGTACGTGGAGGACGGCGTGACCACGGTGGGCCGCCGCGCCTTCGACTACTGCGAAAAGATAAAGCACGTCTCTCTGGCGAGATCCGTGGAGAAGATCTGCGACAACGCGTTTTCCAGGTGCTATGCTCTGGAGGACATCGCCATTAACGGCCACGTGAAGGAGATAGGCAAAGAGGCGTTCTGCGACGACGACAAGCTGTATTCCCTCTATCTCGGCCGCGGCATCGAGAAGATCGGGGAGAGCGCCTTTGAGTCCTGCCGCGCGCTCAAGTCCCTGAGGATCCCCGCCGGCGTGACGGAGATCGGGCGGCAGGCGTTCTTCGGATGCACCGGAGTGACGACGCTGACCCTGCCGTCAACGCTGGTCATCCTGGGCGAGGCGGCGTTCGGCTACTGCACCTCCGTTGAGTCCGTCACCCTGCCCGCCTCCGTGGGAGAAGTGCCGGACTACGCGTTCTTCAACTGCGCCGAACTGCGGAGGGTCATACTGGACGAGGGGATAACGTCCGTCGGCGAGGAGGCGTTCCTCGGGTGCACCTCGCTGGAGCTGATCTACCTCCCCGAGACGCTGGAGGAGATCGCCCCCTTTTCGGTGGGATATTACTACAGATACGGCTATCACCGGACCGACGGACCGGAGGCCGCGGCGGCTCCCGGCACCCCCGGCGACGACTACGCCGAGGAGAACGGCTTCCCCGTCATCGTTATCGACCGGGATCATCTGTGCGCGTCCCGGTGCGAGTTCTGCGGGAAGTGCCTCGACCCCTCCTGCCGCTACTGGAGCTGCTTTGAAAAATGTCCCGGCCATCCGTTCCCCATCGAGGGGAAAACGGGGACCGTGAACTGGTGCATCGATGAGGGCGGAGTCCTGACCTTGCGGGGCGAGGGAGAGGCCGGCCCCTTCAAGGCGGGGAAGGCGCCCTGGTACCCGTACAAGAGACTGATAACCCGCGTCGAAGTGGGAGAGGGGATCACCTCGATAGGCAACTACGCATTCTGGGGCCTTTATAACGCGGAGGAGGTCGTCCTGCCGCGGGGACTCGCCTCAGTGGGCGCGAAATCGTTCTTCGGATGCGAGTCGCTCCGTTCGCTCTCCCTGCCGGATACGCTGACGCGGATCGGCGACTACGCCTTCGCTTACTGCACTTCCGTCACGGAGGTGACGCTGCCCGACGGCGTGACCTCGGTGGGCCGCTTCGCCTTCTACCGCACGCCGCTGGAGTCTGCGCGCCTCGGGAACGTGATCTCCGTAGGCGACAGCGCTTTTGACACCGGCGGGACCCTCAAGGAGATCGAGCTCCCCGTGACCCTTACGACTATCGGGCGTCACGCCTTCGGCTACGCCTACACCGGCGGCGGGTTCGACAGGACCCCCGGCTTCCTTATCACGGGAACTCCGGGAAGCGCCGCCCGGGAATACGCCCGGGAGAACGGATTTGCCTTCGTAACGACGGACTGGACGTTCCCGTTCACCGACGTGAGCGAAGGCGCCTGGTACCGGGATCCGGTGACGTTCGCGGCGAAGCGCGGACTGTTCGGCGGCGTGACGGAGACGGAGTTCGCCCCTCGGGAGAAAATGACGAGAGGGATGTTCGTCGCCGTTCTGTGGCGGCTTGACGGAAGACCGGACGCCGAGGCCGGGGGCGAGCCCTTCACCGACGTGAAGCCCGGCTCGTATTACGAAAAGGCGGCGGCGTGGGCGTCCGAAAACGGGATCGTCCGCGGTGTGGGAGAAGGCCGCTTCGACCCGGACGGCGGCATCACCCGGGAACAGATCGCAGCCATACTGATGAGGTATGCGGATCATCTGGGCAGGGACGTATCGGGACGCTCGCCTCTCGACGCGTTCCCCGACGGCGGTTCCGTCTCGAAGTACGCGCGGGACGCCGTGTCCTGGGCGCTGGACGGCGCCATCGTCCGCGGAGTCAGGACCGACGAGGGCGACCGCCTCAACCCGCGGGCCGGCGCCACGCGTGCGGAAGTCGCCACCATGATAATGAGATTCGCGGAGAGGGTCGGCTGATCCGCGCCTCCGCGGGAGCGCAGAAAACCGAATATCGACTCAAAAGTTTACAGATTATTTACAATTAAATTTTCTGTAAACTTTTTGTTTCTAAATTGTAAATTCGCCAAAAACCCCCTTGAATTTCAGAATCTTCATTGACAATGAACAATTAGTTTGATAAAATCATATACTGCGTCAGTTTCGGCCTATTCCCGGAAAACCGCAGATTTTTTGTGGTTTTTTCATGAAAAACGGGCCCCGGAAACCGCCCTTCGGCGGCGCGAGAGCGCGGAACGAAGCGACGCCCCCATAAGTTTCTTAGAATGGAGTGATGGCTGGATGGTAAAACCGCAGCAGGTCGGCAAAAACGTCAGGATGAGCTTCTCGAAAACGGACGAGGTGCTGGAGATCCCGAATCTTCTGGAGATACAGAAGAAATCCTATCAGTGGTTCCTCGACCGCGGCATCATGGAGGTGCTGGAGGACGTATCCCCGATCACGGATTACTCCGGTAATCTGATTATCGAATTCGTGGGATATTCTCTCGAGGACTCCGCCCCGAAATACCCCGTGGAGGAATGCAAGGAGCGCGTGGTGACCTACGCCGCCCCCCTGAGAGTCGACGTCCGCCTTTCGAACAAGGCGACCGGAGAAGTGAAACAGTCCCCCATTTTCATGGGAGATTTCCCCATAATGACGGACAAGGGCACCTTCGTCATAAACGGCGCGGAGCGCGTCGTCGTGTCCCAGATCGTCAGGTCCCCCGGAATGTACTACGATTCCGCGCTGGACAAAACGGGCAAAAAGATATACACCGCCACGGTGATCCCGTACAGGGGCGCGTGGCTCGAATACGAGACCGACGCCAGCGACGTGTTCTACGTCAGGATCGACAAGAACCGCAAGCTGCCCGTTACGGTCCTTATCCGCGCGCTCGGCATCGAGACCGAGGCGCAGATCGAGGAGATGTTCGGCCGCGACGTGAAGCTCACCGAAACGCTGGAGCGCGATGTCTGCGAGAAGCAGTCGATCGAGTTCCGCACCTCCATCCGCGACGAGGCCCTGAAAGAGATATATAAGAAGCTCCGTCCCGGCGAGCCCGCCATCGTGGAGTCCGCCGAGATCCTCATGAATAACCTGTTCTTCGACCCGAAGAGATACGACCTGGCTCCCGTGGGCCGTCACAAGTTCGACAAGAAGGTGGCGCTGGGGGCCCGCATCGCGGGTCACACTCTCGCCCGTCCCGCCGTCAGCCCCCTGACCGGCGAGGTGCTGTTCGAGGAAGGCGCGCTCCTCTCCAAGGAGGACGCTCTCATGATCGAGCATTCCGGACTGAACGAGGTGTTCGTCCGCCTTGAGAACGGCGACGAGGTCAAGGTGTTCTCCAACCACGCTCTGGAGCCCGAGTACGTGTTCGGCTTCGACCTGAAGGAAGCCGGCGTCAACGAAAAGGCCCGTCTCGACGTGATGCTCGAGATCAAGGAGCAGTTCGGAGACGACCGCGAAGCGGTCACGGCGGAAGCTCACCGCAGGATCGCCGAGCTCTGCCCGAAGCATATCACCAAGGAAGATATTTTCGCCTCCATCAACTATCTCATCGCCCTGTCCCACGACGTGGGCACCGTGGACGACATCGACCACCTGGGCAACAGAAGACTGAGATGCGTCGGGGAGCTCCTGCAGAATCAGCTCCGCATAGGGCTGGCCCGTATGGACAAGATCGTCAAGGAGAGGATGACCGTCCAGGACAACGAGACGGTCACTCCGCAAACCCTCATTAATATAAGACCTGTTACCGCGGCTATAAGAGAGTTCTTCGGATCGTCTCCTCTGTCGCAGTTCATGGACCAGCACAACCCGCTGGCGGAGCTGACTCACAAGAGAAGACTTTCCGCTCTCGGACCGGGCGGTCTGTCCCGCGACAGAGCGTCCTTCGACGTCCGCGACGTTCACTACACCCACTACGGCAGGATGTGCCCCATCGAGACCCCCGAAGGTCCGAACATCGGTCTTATCTCCTATCTCGCCACTTACGCGCGCATCTCGAACTACGGCTTCATCGAGGCGCCGTACCGCAAGGTCGTGCATGAGGAGCAGAAGGACGGCACGGTGCGCCACATAGTCACCAAAGAGATCGAATACATGACCGCCGACGTGGAGGACAACTATATCATCGCCCAGGCGAACGAGCCCCTGGACGAGGACCACTGCTTCAAGAACAAGAAGGTCACGGCGAGGAACAAAGCGGAGATCGTCCAGATCGACCCCTCCGGCGTCGATTACATGGACGTGTCCCCGAAGATGGTCGTTTCCGCCGCCACGGCGATGATCCCGTTCCTTGAGAACGACGACAACTCCCGCGCACTGATGGGCTCTAACATGCAGAAGCAGGCGGTGCCGCTCCTCATGACAGATTCTCCCATCGTCGGCACGGGAATGGAATACAAGGTAGCCGTGGACTCCGGCGTGGTCATCACCGCGGAGCGTGACGGCTGGGTAGAGACCGTCACCTCGGACAAGATCGTCATCAACGCGGGCGGCGGAGAGAAGGACACCTACCATCTTATCAAGTTCAAGAGAAGCAACCAGGGCACCTGCGTCAATCAGCGCCCCATCGTCAATCAGGGCGAGGAAGTGAAGAAGGGTCAGGTCATCGCCGACGGTCCCTCCACCTCCGAGGGTGAGATCGCGCTGGGCAAGAACGCCCTCGTCGGCTTCATGACCTGGGAGGGTTACAACTACGAGGACGCCGTTCTGCTCAACGAGCGGCTGGTCCGCGACGACGTTTACACCTCCATCCATATCGAAGAATACTCCCACGAGGCCAGAGACACCAAGCTCGGTCCTGAGGAGATCACCCGCGAGATCCCCAACGTGGGCGAGGATGCCCTGAAGGATCTCGACATGGAAGGCATCGTCAAGAAGGGTACCGAGGTCCGCGCGGGCGACATCCTGGTGGGCAAGGTCACCCCCAAGGGCGAGACGGAGCCCAACGCCGAGGAGAAACTGCTCCGCGCCATCTTCGGTGAGAAATCCCGCGAGGTCAGGGACACCTCCCTGAGAGTGCCTCACGGCGAGAACGGCATCGTCGTCGACGTCCACGTGTTCTCCCGCGAGAACGGGGACGAGCTGTCTCCCGGCGTCAACAAGGTCGTCCGGGTCTATATCGCGCAGAAGAGAAAGATCTCCGTCGGAGACAAGATGGCGGGCCGCCACGGAAACAAAGGCGTCGTGTCCCGCATCCTTCCCCCGGAGGACATGCCCTTCATGGCGGACGGAACTCCCCTCGACATCGTGCTGAACCCCCTGGGCGTTCCCTCCCGAATGAACATCGGTCAGGTGCTTGAGGTGCATCTGGGGATCGCGGCGAAGAAGCTGGGCTGGAAGATCATGACCCCCGTCTTCGACGGCGCCACCGAGAAGGACATCCTGAACTGCCTCGAGATGGCGAACCTGGACCGCGACGTTCTCCCCCGCGAGAACCTGAACGGCAAAAAGATATTTGAAGAGATGATCGACAGCGACGGCAAGCGCACCCTTCGTCCCATCGACGACGAGGAGAGGGCCGACGCGGATCATCTGGAAGAGCTGAGACTGGCAGGCAAGCTGAAGATAGTGGACGGCAAGACCATCCTCTACGACGGCCGTACCGGCGAGCCCTTCGACAACCCGGTCACCGTGGGTATCATGTACTATCTGAAGCTCCATCACCTGGTGGACGACAAGATCCACGCCCGTTCCACCGGCCCGTACTCCCTCGTGACGCAGCAGCCTCTGGGCGGTAAAGCTCAGTTCGGCGGCCAGCGCTTCGGCGAGATGGAGGTCTGGGCTCTGGAGGCCTACGGCGCGGCTTACACCCTCCAGGAGATCCTTACCGTGAAGAGCGACGACGTCAACGGCCGAGTCAAGACTTACGAGGCCATCGTGAAGGGTCAGAACATACCTACTCCGGGCGTTCCGGAGTCCTTCAAGGTCCTTGTGAAGGAACTGCAGTCCCTTGCTCTGGACATCCGCGTGCTCAACAGCGACGGAGAGGAGATCGACATCGCCTCTATCGGCGAGGACGACTGGGAGCCCCCGAGGATCGCCGACGACAACTCCGTGACAGAGGAAGACGTGGGACAGACCGTGGAAACGGACGAGATCTATGATTCCTTCACGGAAGAGGACTTCGGCGACGCATCCCCCGCGTCGTTTGACGAGGATATCATGGGCGACTCCTATGATATCGGGGACGAACTCTGATCCCGCCGGACGCGCTCCGACAACATCCCGCCGCGGCGTTCCCGGGAACGCCGGAAGGGCGAAAAAATAGAAATGGAGAAGGTATGCTGCCGATGAAACGTAACGTTTTCGATTCCATCAAAATAGGTCTTGCGTCTCCGGAAATGATCCGCAGCTGGTCTTACGGAGAGGTCAAGAAGCCTGAAACAATAAATTACCGCACCCTCAAAGCAGAGCGAGACGGTCTTTTCTGCGAGCGTATTTTCGGGCCGACGAAGGACTGGGAGTGCCTCTGCGGAAGGTACAAGCGCATAAGACACCGCGGCAAGATCTGCGAAAAGTGCGGCGTCGAGGTCACCAAGAAGAACGTCAGACGCGAGCGCATGGGCCATATCGAGCTCGCCGCCCCCGTCTCTCACATCTGGTATTTCAGAGCCATCCCCTCCAGGATGGGTCTGCTCCTCGACATCTCTCCGAGACTGCTCGAGAAGGTGCTCTATTTCGCGCAGTACATCGTCATCGATCCGGGTTCCACCCCGCTGGCGAAGTATCAGCTTCTGAAAGAGTCCGAGTACCGCGAATTTTACGAGAAGTACGAGAACGACTTCCGCGTCGGAATGGGCGCCGAGGCCGTGAAGGAGCTTCTCGCGGAGATCGACATCGAGGCGCTCTCCGCCGAGCTCCGCGACGAGCTCTCGAAGGCCGTGGGCCAGAAGAAGGTCCGTATCATCAAGCGGCTGGAGGTCGTCGAGGCCTTCAGAAAGTCCGGCAACCGCCCCGAGTGGATGATCCTCGACGTGATCCCCGTGATCCCGCCGGATATCCGCCCCATGGTGCAGCTTGACGGCGGCCGTTTCGCGTCCTCGGACCTGAACGATCTGTACCGCCGCGTCATCAACAGAAACAACAGACTGAAACGGCTCATGGAGCTCTCCGCGCCGGACATCATCATCCGGAACGAGAAGAGGATGCTCCAGGAGGCCGTCGACGCGCTGATCGACAACGGCAGACGGGGCAAGCCCGTCACCGGACCGTCCAACAGACCGCTGAAGTCTCTGTCCGAGATGCTCCGCGGCAAGCAGGGCAGATTCCGTCAGAACCTGCTCGGCAAGCGCGTGGACTACTCCGGCCGTTCCGTTATCGTCGTCGGACCTGATCTGAAGATCTACCAGTGCGGTCTGCCGAAGGAGATGGCCCTCGAGCTGTTCAAGCCCTTCGTGATGAAGAGACTCGTGGAGACGAACAACGCCTCCAACATCAAGGAAGCGAAGAAGAAAGTCGAGCGCGTCAATCCCGACGTGTGGGACGCTCTCGAGAACGTGATCAAGAACCACCCGGTGCTGCTGAACCGCGCTCCGACCCTTCACAGACTGTCGATCCAGGCGTTCGAGCCCGTCCTCGTGGAGGGCAAGGCGATCCGCCTCCATCCGCTGGTCTGCAAGGCGTTCAACGCGGACTTCGACGGCGACCAGATGCCGGTCCACGTTCCGCTTTCTGCCGAGGCGCAGGCAGAGTCGAGATTCCTCATGCTCTCCGCCAACAACCTGCTGAAGCCCGTTGACGGCCGCGCCATCGCGGTGCCGTCTCAGGACATGGTCCTCGGTTCCTTCTACCTGACCCTCGACAAGGCCGGAGAGCCCGGCGAGGGTATGGTGTTCCGCGACTTCAACGAGGCGATGATGGCGTACCAGAGCGGTATTCTGGGTCTCCACGCGCCTATCCGCGTCAGAGTGGAGAAGGAGATCGACGGCGAGATGAAGTCGAAGATCGTCGACGCCACTCTCGGCCGCCTCATATTTAATCAGCACATCCCGCAAGACCTGGGGTACGTCGACAGGAGCGACCCCGACAAGCTGTTCGACCTGGAGATCATGTTCGTCACCGGATCGAAGGAGCTGTCCGGGATCGTCGACCGCTGCATCAAGAAGCACGGCTTCGCCACCACGGCCACCGTGCTGGACTCCATCAAGTCCATGGGATACAAGTACTCCACCAAGGCGTCGATCTCCATATCCGTCGCGGATATGACGATCCCGCCGGAGAAATACACTCTCGTCGCCGAGGCGGAGAAGAAAGTGGACAGGATCCAACACCACTTCCTGCGCGGCGAGCTCACCGACGAGGAGCGCTACGAGAACGTCATCGCCGTGTGGGAGCAGACCACCAAGGACGTGGTCGCGGCCCTGCAGGCGAACTTCGACAGATACAACTCCATCAAGATGATGTCGGACTCCGGAGCTCGAGGCAGTATGACGCAGATGCGTCAGCTGGCCGGCATGCGCGGACTTATGTTCGCCACCTCCGGTAAGACCATGGAGATCCCGATCAAATCGAACTTCCGTGAAGGTCTTAACATCCTCGAATACTTCATCGCCGCCCGCGGAGCGAGAAAATCCCTTTCCGACACGGCTCTGAAGACCGCGGACTCCGGCTACCTGACCCGCCGTCTGGTGGACGTTGCCCAGGAGGTCATCGTCCGCGAGCAGGATTGCGGAGCGACTCACGGTATCTGGGTCAGCGATATCAAGGAAGGCAACGAGGTGGTCGAACCCCTCCGCGACAGACTTGTGGGCAGATACGTCATCGGCGACGTGGTGGATCCGAAGACCGGCGAGGTCATCGTTTCCGACGGCGAGATGATCACAGACGCTCTCGCGGGCGATATAGTCGCCGCGGGCATCGAGTCCGTGCAGATCAGGTCGGTGCTCCAGTGCAGATCCCGTCACGGCATCTGCGCCCACTGCTACGGCGCTGACCTTGCCAACGACAGACCCGTCAACGTGGGCGAGTCCGTGGGTATCATCGCGGCTCAGTCCATCGGCGAGCCGGGCACCCAGCTCACCATGCGTACGTTCCACACCGGAGGCGTCGCGGCGGCGAACATCACTCAGGGTCTTCCGAGAGTCGAGGAGCTGTTCGAGGCGAGAAAGCCCAAGAAGGCCGCCGTTATCGCGGAGACCGCGGGCATCGTCTCCATCGAGGACGTGAAACGGATGAGGAACATCACCATCACCCCCGACGACGGCTCCGAAAAGATCACCTACACCATCCCCTTCGGGACCAGGATCACAGTCGAGGACGGCGATCACGTCAGCGCCGGCCGGGATCTGACCGAAGGCGACAAGGCGCCCGCCGATATCCTGAGAGTCAACGGTATCGACAGCGTTTACAACTACATCATCCTCGAGGTACAGAAGGTGTACCGTTCCCAGTCCATCAACATCAACGACAAGCACATCGAGGTCATTGCCCGTCAGATGACGCGGAAGGTCAAGATCCTGGACGAGGGCGACACGTCGCTGCTGCCCGGATCCACGGTCAACATCAACGAATTCCTCAGCGAGAACGACGAGATCGAGGCGAGGATCGCCGCCGGAGAGAAGGACATCCGTCCCGCCACCTCCGAGCCCGTGCTCCTCGGCATCACCAAGGCGTCGCTTCTCACCGAGTCGTTCCTGTCCGCGGCTTCCTTCCAGGAGACCACCAAGGTACTCACCGAGGCGGCCATCAAGGGCAAGGTCGACCACCTTGTGGGACTCAAGGAGAACGTCATTATCGGTAAGCTGATCCCCGCAGGCACCGGCATGGAGTGCTACCGTAACGTGGAGGTCGACAAGACCAATCCCGTTGAATTCGACCTTTCCGAGTACGAGATCCCCGAGGAGGACGACTCCATCGAGGCGCTCTCCAAGAAGATGTTCGCCGAGGGCGATGACGACGATTTCGACCGCGACGGCGGGGATATGTCCGGCGACGACGATCTCGACGATTACATCGACGACGTCGACGACGAGAGCGAGAGCGACTACGACGACGAGGACGAATTCGAAGAGGAAGAGGAAGATTTCCCCGGGGACGTTGATTTCCCGGGCGAGGACGCCGGGGAGTGACCCTCCCCCCGTCCGCAGGACAAGGCCGTTTCCGGAAGAGGAGCGTCAAAAGCAGCTGCCGACGCGCCGAAAAAGCCCCGCAGAGCCGTAAAGTGAACGCAAAATAATCATTTAGAGTCAAAAACGGGAATTTTTATTGTGCAATGCGGAGAAAATTGATGTGTCGGCGCTCTGCGCTTGACAATTCCGAATCCGGATGGTATAATTAGGCAGACGTTTGCGGCGTCTGCCGGACGAGGCGGAGGATCATCTCCCTTTTGCCCGTCCGTACGGTGATTTTCGCCGTAAATGAGCATTTATTACTGAAGAAATGGAGGAAGAAGATGCCAACACTGAACCAGCTTGTCAGACAGGGCAGACAGGACAAGACCTACAAGTCCAAAGCACCCGTGCTGCAGCAGGGCTTCAACACGCTCAAGAACCGCGCGACGGATCAGAGCAGCCCTCAGAAGCGCGGAGTCTGCACCAAGGTCACGACCACGACCCCGAAGAAGCCGAACTCCGCTCTGCGTAAGATCGCGAGAGTCCGTCTCAGCAACGGAATGGAAGCAACCTGCTACATCCCCGGGATCGGTCACAACCTGCAGGAGCACTCGGTCGTTCTCATCAGAGGCGGAAGAGTCCGCGACCTGCCCGGTGTTCGTTACCACATCATCCGCGGAACGCTCGACGCGCAAGGCGTGTCCGGCCGTAACCAGGCCCGTTCCAAATACGGCGCGAAGAGAGGTAAGAAATAAGCACCGAATTTGATATGTGTCAGAGCTGTTCCGTAATAAATGCTTGTTTTATTTGACAGCCCGACGCATACGGGACCGGATATCCGATCCAGAGTACCTGTGATATCATATTTTTAATGTAGGGAAGTACAGTGTCGAGAAGAGGTCAGATATCAAAGAGAGACGTTTTACCTGATCCCCTGTATAATTCCAAGGTCGTCACCAAGCTCATCAACAACGTGATGTACGACGGCAAGAAGGGCGTTGCCCAGAAGATCGTTTACGATGCGTTCTCGATCATCGAGGAAAAACAGGGACAGAACCCCCTTGAGGTGTTCAACGAAGCTCTTGAAAATATTATGCCCGTTCTTGAAGTCAAAGCGCGCCGTGTAGGCGGTTCCAACTACCAGGTCCCGATCGAAGTCAGACCTGAGAGAAGGCAGACGCTCGGTTTGAGATGGCTGGTCGACTACGCCCGTTCCAGAGGCGAGAAGACCATGGCCGAGAGACTTGCCGGAGAGATAGTGG
>JAFWWR010000312.1 GCA_017518025.1 Clostridia bacterium | reverse complement strand
TCCGGCCAGTGGACCATGGGCGCCGTGTAGAAGGTGAGGGTATGGCGGCCCAGGGTGAGGGTGTCGCCCTCGCCGACGACGATGCGGCGGTCCTCAAAGTCCGTGCCGAAAAAGTTCTTCATCATGGCGAACGCCTTGGCGCTGGACACCACCGTCGCCCCGGGGTAGTTCTTCATGAAGTTCACGATATTGGCGGAGTGGTCCGGCTCCATGTGCTGGACCACCAGATAGTCCGGCGAGCGCCCGTCCAGCGCGTCTTCTAGATTGTTCAGCCATTCGTGGGTGAAGTTCCGGTCCACCGTGTCCATGACGGCGGTTTTTTCGTCGAGGATCACGTAGGAGTTGTAAGCCATGCCGTTCGGTACGACGTACTGACCCTCGAAAAGGTCGATCTTCCGGTCGTTCACGCCGGCGTAAATGATGTCGTTCGTTATTTTCATCGGTTTGTCTCCTTGGTTTTTTCTTATTCTACCATATTGAAAAGATAATTTGGGGGACTTTTTGAAAAAAGTCCCCCGAACCCCCGAAAAACTTTCCCTCCCGGCGCCCGCGGGAGCAAAAAACGTCCCCCGGTCGGTTGACACCGCGCCCCTTTCGCGATATAATTGACACGTGAATATCTCCCGGGCGACCGGGGACGATCTGGAGCGACGAAAATGAGCAAAAAAGTAAGAGTCGGAGTACTCGGAGTCAAAAGAGGAACGGGACTGATCGATTACAGTCTCGATTCGTGCGGCGACAAGTTCGAGGTGGTCGCCATCTGCGACAAATGGCTCGAGGGACTCGAAGAAGAAAAGAAGAAGCATCCGGACGGGAACGTGGCGTTCTATCCGGATTTCGACGAATTCATCAGACACGACATGGACGCCGTGGTGCTGGCGAATTACGGCAACGAGCACGCGCCCTTCGCCGTGAGATGCCTCGATCGCGGCCTCCACGTTTACAGCGAGGTCACCGCCTGCCAGAACATGAAGGAGGCGGTGGAGCTGGTGGAAGCGGTGGAGAGGTCCGGCAAGATCTACGCCCTCGCCGAGCAGTACTGCTTCATGCCGTCGCCCCGCAAGATGAAAGAATACTACGAGGCGGGCAAGCTGGGCGAGCTGGAGCTGGCCGACTGCGAGTACGCCCACGACTCCTCGGACGCGTGGCACCGGCTCACCTTCGGCGACCCGAACCACTGGCGCAACAGGGCGTACGCCACCTTCTACTGCACCCACTCCATCGGCCCGATCCTCCACGCCACGGGGCTCCGCCCCGTTACGGTGACCGGTTACGAGAGCGCTCACAACGAGAGGCGTTTCTCCGTCGGCGCGAAGACCGCCGCCTTCGGCGTCTCCATGATCACGCTGAACAACGGCGCCATCATAAAGGCGCTCAACGGGAACCTCAAGGGCGGCACGCTGTGGTACGCCATGTACGGTTCGAAGGGGAAGATGGAGAGCTCCCGATCCATAGCGAACGACGGCAGAGTGGGCCACTTCATGGCGGAACTCGTCGGCCCAACGGGAAGGAGTCCCGGGAGAGTCTGTATCTCGCCGGCGACGTGAACGATCCCGACTACAACCCCTACGGCGGCGCGGAGCATATCTGCTTCAGCCACTTTATCGACAAAGTCCTGGGCGACGAGGATGCCGACACCATCGGCGTCTACGAGGCGCTGGACATGACCCTGCCCGGGCTGTTCGCCTACCGGTCGATCCTTCAGGGAGGCGTGCCGCTGGAAGTGCCCGACCTGAGAGATCCGGCGCAGCGGGAGAAATACAGGAACGACACTCTTTGCACCGACCCGAAGGCGGCGGGGGATATGCTGGTGCCGGCGTGCTCGAAAGGCGAACCGGAGATCGCCCCCGAAGTCTACGAAAAGGTGAGGCAAAAATTCCTCGAGGAGATGGAAAAGGGCGAATTCAAGCCGGAATGACGCGGGCAAATCTCGTTTTCCCGTGAAAAATTCATTTTTTTCGCTTGATTTTTAGGCATTTATTGACTATTATTATCTTAGAAACGTCCGGGACCGCCGGAAGCGGTCCGGCGTCCCCGGAGACGGGGAAAAACAACTTTTTTCGGAGGGAATCATGAAAAAAAGGATCATCAGCTTCATTCTCACCGCCGTGATGCTGCTCGGTATGGTGATAATACCGGCCGCGGCGGCGTCCACGCCCTTCAAGGACGTGAAGGAAGGCAAATGGTACACGGAACCGATCAAGTACGTGTACGACAACAAACTCATGAACGGCATGACGGACACCACCTTCGAGCCGGACACCCCCATGAACCGCGCCATGCTGGTGACGGTGCTTTACCGCTCCGAGGGCGAGCCCGCCGCGACCGGCTCCACCCCCTTCACAGACCTGAAGGCGGGCTGGTACAAGAAATCCGTCGCCTGGGCGTATGAGAACAAAGTGGTAAACGGCACCACCGACACCACCTTCTCGCCCACGACTCCCATAACGAGAGAGCAGATCGCTACGATCTTCTACCGCTTCGCTCAGTTCAAGGGGCGCGACATCTCCGGCAAAGCGAACCTCAACACGTTCCCGGACGGCTCCAAAGTGGCGAAATACGCCAAGGAAGCCATGACCTGGGCTGTCGCCGAGGGTCTCATCACCGGCACCAAGGCCGGCAGTCAGACTCTCCTTGACCCCAAGGGCAACGCCACGAGGGCGCAGGTCGCCACGATACTGATGAGGTATCTCGAATCGGAGCCGAAATCGCTGCAGGACAAGATCGACGCCATGCTTGACAAATATCTCTGC
>JAFWWR010000026.1 GCA_017518025.1 Clostridia bacterium | reverse complement strand
CCGACGGAACGATGCGATATATCGCGCGAGGCGCGATGAGAGAGAAAGACGATATGTAGGACTTAGCCGCGGCAAATTCCTACATATCAAGCCTTTCTTTCGCCTCGAACGAAAACTTTCTCTAGACAACCGCGGCGGCGGGTGATATAATCATCCGCAGAGAACAAGCCCCGAGGAGAAAAAGGCACCGAAAGAGAGGAGCGCCCGGTCCCGACGACCGCGGCTGAAAGCGCTCCGGCGCCGGACAGCGGGGTACCGCCTCTCCCGGCAATCTTCGCCGCGAAGTAAATAAAATCGAGTGAAAAGCTCGGGTGGAACCGTGCGGCGCGAGTCGCACCCCGAACAGGACCCTGTCCGTTCGGGATTTTTTAGTTTTCTCAAAAAAGTAAATCTATAAAAAAAGAAAAGGAAAGTGAAGACCATGTTCAAAGTCAATTTCGGCTCCGTCGTAAAAGAATTCGGCGAGCCACTGTCCGTATTCGACGCCGCGCGGGAAGCGGGACTCATCTCCCGCGAGGTCCTCGCCGCCGGAGTGAACGGCGAGACCGTGGACCTGACCCATTCCCTCTCGGAGGACTGCGACGTCACCCTCTACACGTTTGCGGACAAGGAGGGCCGCCACGCCTTCCGTCACACCGCGTCCCACGTTATGGCGCAGGCGGTGAAGCGCCTCTTCCCGGAGGCGAAGCTCGCCATCGGCCCCGCCATCGACGACGGATTCTATTACGATTTCGACGTGGCGGAGCCCTTCAAACCCGAGGATCTCGAAAAAATCGAGGGCGAGATGAAGAAGATCGTCAAGGAGAATATCCGCCTCGAGAGATACACGCTCCCCCGGGACGAGGCGATCGCGTACATGGAAGGGAGAGGGGAGCCCTATAAGGTCGAGCTGATCCGTGACCTGCCGGAGGGGGAGGAGATCTCCTTCTACCGCCAGGGCGACTTCACCGACCTCTGCGCAGGACCGCACCTGTTTTCCACCGGCGCCATAAAGGCGTTCAAGCTCACCTCCGCCACCGGCGCCTACTGGCGCGGCGACTCGAACAAAAAGATGCTCTGCCGGGTCTACGGCACGGCGTACCCCGACAAGGAGGCGCTGAAGGCGTACCTCGACGCGGTGGAAGAGGCGAAACAGCGCGACCACAAGAAGATCGGCCGCGAGATGGAACTGTTTATGTTCCACGAGACCGCCCCCGGAATGGCGTACTGGCTCCCCAAGGGATGGGCGCTCTACAACGCGCTTCTCGAATACTGGAGAGGCGAGCACAAAGCCCACGGCTACGAGGAGATCTCCGGCCCCGTGCTCAGCGAAAAGCAGCTCTGGGTCACCAGCGGCCACTGGGACCACTACCAGGACGGCATGTTCACGATCCCCGTGGACGAGAACACCACCTATGCCATGAAGCCCATGAACTGCCCCAACGCCATCAACGTGTTCCGCAGCAGGCAGAGAAGCTATAAGGAGCTCCCGATCCGCTACTCACAGACGGACGTTATCCACAGAAAAGAAAAATCCGGCGAGCTGAACGGTCTGTTCCGGGTCCAGCAGTTCCACCAGGACGACGCGCACATCTTCCTTGAGGAGAGCCAGATCGAGTCCGAGATCTCCGACATCATGGACATCGCGAAGACCATCTACGCCACCTTCGGGCTCACCTACACCGCGGAGCTCTCCACACGCCCCGACGACTACATGGGCGATATCGAACTCTGGAACAAGGCGGAGGAT
>JAFWWR010000311.1 GCA_017518025.1 Clostridia bacterium | reverse complement strand
GACCCCGCCGTCCCGTCGGGTGAATTCCTCAGAAGATCTCCTTATATCGAAAAAAACGGATGAGCATACCGCTCATCCGTTTTTATGTTACAGTCCGAAAACCATTAGCGCGTTTTCCCGGGTGATCTCAGCGATACGCTCTGCGGACGTGCCTCTTATCTCTGCGAGGGTCGATACGACGTATCTCAGATATCCGGAGTAGTTGATCTCCCCCCTGTGAGGAGTCGGCGCAAGATACGGGCAGTCCGTCTCGATCAGCAGTCTGTCGTCGGGGACCGCCGCAGCCGCTTCCTTCGCCTGCCGCGCGTTCTTGAAGGTGACGGACCCGCCGAAGGACAGGTACCATCCTTTTTTTGCGAGCTGTCTCCCGGACTCGGCGCTTCCGCTGAAGCAGTGCATGACGCCTCTTGCGTTTTTGTGACGGGAGATGATATCGAACACGTCGCCGTGGGCGTCTCTGTCGTGGATCACCACCGGGACGTCCCGCTTTTCCGCTATCTCAAGCTGCCGCTCAAAGAAATACTTCTGCATCTCCCTGTCCATGCCGTCGTAGTGGTAGTCGAGGCCGATCTCGCCCAGCGCCACTACTTTCGGCAGGGAGAGCATCGCCTCGATCTCGCAGAGGGCGCCGTCCCGGTCGTCCTCTTTAATGAATCTTCCGTCGCTCGGGTGGATCCCCACCGCGGCGTAGATCCCGTCGTGTGAGTCGGCGATCTTCACAGCGGCGCGGGAGGTCACGGGATTCGTTCCCGTTGTCACAATGCCGCATACGCCTTCTTCAAACGCCTTTTTCAGCGCTCCCTCGGCGCCGCCGGGGAACTCCTCCTCAAAGCGGGCGTCGTCGTAATGGGCGTGAGAGTCGAAATAGAGACCCTGTCTCATTATCTGATCCGTTCCCCGAGGGGAGTGTCGTCGGAGAGGAACACCACTCTTATCTTCTCCTCACCCGAGGCGAGGATCATCCCCTGGGACTCGACTCCGCAGAGCTTCGCCGGGGCGAGGTTCGCGACGACGATCACTTTTTTGCCTATAAGATCATCCGGCGTATAACAGGACGCGATGCCGGACACCACCTGCCTCGTCTCGTAACCGAGATCGAGTTTGAGTTTCAGCAGTTTTTTCGATTTCTCCACCTTCTCGCATTCCACGACCTTGGCGGAGCGGAGCTCCACGTTCATGAAATCGTCGAATTTGATCTCCGGAAGCTTCTCGGGAGGTTCTGCTTTTTTGTCGGCGGGTTCATCTTTGGCGGGGAGGCTTTCGAAGAACGCCTTCTCGTCGATACGGGAGAAAAGAATGAAGGATTCGCCGCAGACCGTTCCCGGAACCAGCGAGCCGAATTCTATGCTGTCGTATGACGTAAGATCCGTTCCGAGCTGTGCGAATATCTTGTCCGACGTTTCCGGAATGATCGGCTGCAGCAGAACGGCGCATATCCTGATCGCCTCAAGCAGATTGTAGATCACCGTCTGAAGTCTCTCTCTGCCGTTCTCATCCTTTGCCAATACCCAGGGCGTCGTCTCGTCGATATATTTGTTGGCTCTGCGAAGGGCGGTCATTACCTCGCTTATCGCGTCGGCGATGTGGAGGGTATCCATGTTTGCCATGAACGCCTGCACAGCGCATTTGACCGCGGACTTCAGTTCCGGGTCGGTCCCCTCTTCTCCTCCGGGATTTGGTATGACGCCGCCGAAATACTTCCTGCACATATCGACGGAGCGCTTGACGAGATTTCCAAGGGTGTTTGCCAGATCGTTGTTGTATCTCAGGATGACGTTCTCGTATGTGATGGAACCGTCCGAGGCGTACGGCATTTCAGCCAGGGCATAGTACCTGACGCCGTCTGTCGTGATCTTTTCCGCAAGCTCGTCGGCATAGATCACGTTACCGCGCGATTTTGACATTTTATCCTGCCCGAAATTGAACCACGGATGAGCGAAGATCGTCTTCGGCAGCGGCAGGCCCAGCGCTTTGAGAAAGATCGGCCAGTAGATGGTGTGAAAACGGGCTATATCCTTCCCGATAATGTGATGGTCTGCCGGCCAGTATTTTTTGAACCTCTCCGGCTGCTCCTTGTTTGCGGGGTCGTAGCCGAGACCTGTGATATAATTTGACAGCGCGTCGAGCCAGACGTAGATAACGTGTTTTTTGTCGAAGGGAACGGGGATCCCCCACTTGAAGGTGCTCCTCGTTACGCAAAGATCCTGAAGTCCCCCTTTGACAAGCAGGAAATTGTTGAGCATCTCCTTCTTGCGTCCCTCGGGCTGGATAAAGTCCGGGTGATCCTCTATATACTGTATGAGCCAGTCGGCGTATTTGCTCATTCTAAAGTAATACGCCTCTTCTTTTTTCGTGCGTTCGAGAGGACGTCCGCATTCCGGGCACTTGCCGTCGACTATTTCGGAGTCGTTGTAAAACGCTTCGTCCGGTTTACAGTACCAGCCCTCGTAAACTCCTTTGTATATGTCCCCCTGATCGTAGAACTTCTGAAAAATGTCAGCGACAGCCTTCTCATGATAATCGTCGGTGGTCCTGATGAACTTATCGTAGGTCGTGTTCATTGAGTCCCAGATCTGTTTCAACTGCTTTGTGACTCCGTCGATGTATTCTTTTGGAGTGAGTCCCGCCTCCTCGGCCTTTTCCTCGATCTTTTTGCCGTGTTCGTCGGAACCGGTCATGAAGAAGACGTCGTATCCGCGCTGTCTTTTGTATCTTGCTATGGCGTCGGTCATGATCACCTCAAAGGCGTTGCCGAAATGAGGCTTTGACGACGTGTAGGGTATCGCTGTTGTGATGTAGTATTTTTCTTTCATTGTCTTCATCCTTTGATTTTTCACCCGTCGGGGCATTATTATCTTGCGACTCTTTTTCCGGCTGACCAGATCGAGTCGATAACTACGTTTTCTTTGTCGTTCAGTATGATGAGATCCGCCCTCGTGCCTGTTTTTATCCTGCCGCATACGTTGTCTATCCCGACCATCCCGGCGGGGTTCGACGTGGCGGCGGGGAGCGCCTCCTCCAGTGTGAGCGAGCAGAACTTCATATAGTTGCGAAGCGCGGTCATGAGGTCGAGGGTACTGCCCGCGAG
>JAFWWR010000310.1 GCA_017518025.1 Clostridia bacterium | reverse complement strand
GACAGCTAAATTAAATTCGCCTTTTTCAGCTCGGCAAAGCCGAATTTAGCTTGCGAAGCAAATTTAGCTGGGCGAAGCCCAATTTAGCTCGCCGCAAGGCGAATTTAGCTGCGGTGTACTTCCTTACGAAGTACACCGCAAAGGCGGTTTTTCTCAATCTTCAAACTCCGTGCCGACCGTCTCCATCGCCATATATTCGGCAGGATCCACGTACTCACCGGCGAGCTTCAGTTCAAAGTGGAGGTGCGGCTCATCCTCGCATTCGATGAGCGCGGTCCCGCCCACCGCACCGATGGTCTGCCCGGCGGTGACGGAGGCACCCGTCCCGATCCCCTCGGGGAAGTCGGGCGAAAGATTTCGGTAGACCGACTCGAATCCGCCCGCGTGGGAGACGCGCACGGACCAGCCCATCATGGGATCCTCCCATATCTCCTCCACCGTGCCGTCCGCGGCGGCGCGGACCTCTCCCCCGGTCTCCGAGACAATATCAACACCGGCGTGTGTTCGGTAATCGTTCATGGTCGCCGAGAACACCGGGACCTTCAGACTGTGGGAGACGACGACCTTGCCGTCCGCCGGAAGGACGAACGTCACCGTTTCCGGCTCTGCGGCGGTCTTTTCCGTCTCCGGCTTCGCCGTGTCGTCCTGCCCCGCCTTCTTATCTCCTCCGTCGGGCACGTTCTCCCCGTCCGCCTCGTCCGGGATCAGCCCGGCGCCCTTCTTGCTTTCCCCGGCGGGTCCCTTGCCTTCTTCGCCGCCGTCAGACCCCGGCAGAAGGTTCAGCGGATCACTCTTCCCGGTCTCCGACTGCTCCGACGGGGCGACGGGGACCTGCTTCGGCCTGCTTCTGTTCGCAGTTCCCGACACCGCGATGAGGATCGCCGCCGTGACCAGCATTATGATGAAGCAGACGTAGAGCACCCTCGTTTGTTTCCTTGATTTATTGTATGACATTTTCTTTCCGTTCCTTTCTTAGGATCAGGTATTCCCTTCGCTTCTATTTTTGCCGGAGCGGGGCGCGAATATTCACGCCGCGGCGAAAAGAGAAAAAACGGCGGCGCCGATTTTCCGCATTGGTATTGTCATCGGCGCCGGGATGTGATAAAATGGTATAAAGAATGCGGCGGCAGCGCCGCTGAAACGGAGGCAGGACATGATAAAGATCGAAAGATGCGCCGTCATGAACATGGAGGGCGCGATCCGAGGCGCCAGAAATCCCTTGAACAGCTGGGCAAAAAGCGACTCCTACACCATGGAGGACGGGACCTTCGTCGTGGGCGACGCCGACCGGGATTTAGGCCGCCGTCTTGCCCTGGCCGGATCCGACCACAGAAAATTCCTCCGTCAGGTCATCGTCTCCGTGGATATCACGGCGCCCCTCTACTGGTGGAAAGAGTTCGATACCTATAAAGTGGGCACCGTGGCGAACTCCACCAGCACCATGCACAAGATCCACTCCAAAGAATTCGAGCGGGACGACTTCAGCCACGACAAAATGTCGGACGGGGCTCTCGCGTGCCTCGACAAGATCATCGAATTCCTCGAGGCGTCGCGAAAGAAGTTCGTCGAGACAAAGGAAAAGAAATACTGGGACGATATGATACAGATCCTGCCGTCCAGCTATAACCAGATGAGGACGGTCTCCATGAATTACGAAAACCTCGCCAATATGTACTACGCCAGGCGGAACCACAAGCTCACCGAATGGCACGAGTACTGCGCGTGGATCGAGACCCTGCCCCTGGCGGACGACTGGATCATAGTAAAGGATGAATAAAAAAAGTTGAGAGGCGCCGCCTCTCAACTTTTTTCTTTTTCAAGCTTCTCGTACAGTTTTTTCGTCTTCCTCTTTTTCACGAGGACAGGCAAGGCCACGGCGCAGGCCACGCCGACCGCCGCTGCGACAAGAAGGATATAGTCCACGTATCCCGGCACGTTCCTGCCGAAAAGAATGCTGGTCCTCACCCTCTTGTAGGTGGACGTCATGCGGACGCACTTTTCTCCTCCGTATTCGTCCGCGTCGCGGAGAGAATCCGCCGAGTCGCCCGCCATGATCCTCTCGTTTGCCACGGTGATCAGATTGTCCGATATGATCGCCGCGGCGTCGGAGTTCACCGTGAGATTCACTCCGTTCACGTTCGCAAGATGGGTCGTTTTGAGAGAT
>JAFWWR010000309.1 GCA_017518025.1 Clostridia bacterium | reverse complement strand
CCTCGCCGGAGAGCGCCAGCGCGTCCTCCGCCTCGGCGGTGACACGGACGTATTCCCGGTATTTTTCCACTGTGGGAAGGAGGTTCTTGCGCTCCTTCATCAGTTTCGTGTACCTGCCGACGTCAGTCGCCGTCGCGGGGTCGGAGAGCTCCGCCTCGATCTTCTCGAACCGCGCCTCCACGTCCTTCAGTTTTTCGATCATGTTATCCTTCGGGGATCAGTATGCGCAGAATGCGGAGAACGCCTTGTGCGCCTCGTACAGGTCCGCCTTGGAGATCATCTCGAAGGGAGCGTGCATGGACATGACCGGCACGCCGAGGTCGATGGTGTCGATGTTCATCTTGGAGATGTACTTCGCCACGGTCCCGCCGCCGCCTGCGTCGACCTTGCCGAGCTCCGCCATCTGCCAGACGACGCCCGCCTCGTCGAATATCTTTCTCACGTGCGCGACGAACTCCGCCGTCGCGTCGTTTGTGCCGTATTTCCCGCCTGAGCCGGTGTATTTCGCAAGACCCACGCCGCAGTGGATGAGGGATGCGTTGCGCTTCTCGAACACGTCAGGATAGTTGGGGTCGAACGCCGCGGTCACGTCCGCGGAGAGGCAGGAGGAATGCGCCCTGACAACAGCCGGGTCGGCTCCCGCGTCGCGGGCGATCTTATCGATGATATCGGAGAGCAGGATCCCCTGCATGCCGGTGGGGCCGTCGCTTCCGGTCTCTTCTTTGTCGGCGAAGGTGACGATGATGGTGTTCTTCGGCGAATCCGCGTTCTCCAGCAGCGCGGTGAGCGAGGAGTAGGCGCAGACGCGGTCGTCGTGGCCATAGCCGCCGAGGAGCCATCTGTCAAGACCGATCTCCACGGTGGTGCCCGCAGGAACGGCGCAGAGCTCTGCGCTGAGGAAATCCTCCTCGTCGATGCCGTATTTCTCGTTGAGGTATCTCATGACTTTGATCTTGACGGCGTCTTCCTTCTCCGGCTTGCCCTCGTCGTCGAGTTCGGGAGAGGTGCAGACGATGACGTTCAGTCCCTCTCCGGTGAACGCCTTGTCAAGGGGCTTCGCGCCCTGCTCGCGGCCCAGATGGGGCAGCAGATCGGAAATGCAGAAACGGGGATCCACGATGTCCTCGCCGATGGAGACCTCGACGGTGGTGCCGTCCTTCTTCGCCACGACGCCGTGGAGCGCCAGCGGGATGGTGGCCCACTGATATTTGCGGATGCCGCCGTAATAGTGGGTCTTGAAGTAGCCGATGCCGTCGGTCTCGAACAGAGGCATGGGCTTCATATCGAGGCGCGGCGAGTCGATGTGGGAGGCGCAGATCCTGACGCCGTTCTCAGCCACGTCGGAGGAGCCGATGACGACGGCGAACAGGTTCTTGCCTCTGTTGTTTACGATCACGCGGTCCCCCGCGGCGAGCTTCTTTTTGCCGTCATAGTCGACGAAGCCCGCGGCGCGGAGCATTTTGTCGATCTCACGGGTCGCCTCGCGCTCGGTCTTGACCTTGTCGAGCCAGTACCGGTAGCCCTCGGCGTAATCGGTCATTTTCTGCCTTTCTTTCTTGTCGCATCTCTCAAAAACGCTCTTTTTCGTGTAGAGAAGATCCTTTTTCTCGCTCATTTTTGTTTTTCCTTTCATGTCAACGTGATAAATCACTAATTTTGATCAGTAGTACAGGTCCTTATACTTCTCGACGATCTTCGAGACGTCCTTCACCTTCGCGGCGACGGACTTGTCGGGGATCGTGAGCTGGCCCTTGTCCCCCAGGAGAGACGGGTCGGCGCGCCAGCCGTTCACCGTCTCTTCTCCGGCGACGACGGCGGCGTACACCTGCTCCCACCTGCCGTATAAGATGAACAGGTCGTTCAGATACCGCATCCCGTATCTTATGTTCGTCTCGGGGTCGTAGAGGATGCCGTCTGTCAGATCCTCCTTGGTCTCGGCGAGGAGTTTTTCAAAAACGGCGGGAGTGATCCCCATGAGTCCGATCCCGCCGTCCTCGCCCACGTGATTGGACGAGAAACCGCTGACGTATTTTATGACTCCGTACGCCACTTCTTCGGGGACGCCGCTCTCTCGGGAATATTTTTCGACAAATGACGAAAATTCTCTCGGGTACTTTTTCAGGTCGACCCGGTGGCCGATCATCTGGCAGATAAACCCGACGCCCACGGACAGAAGGATTATCGCAACAATTATCGCGCTTCTCAGCAGCGCCTTCTTCATCTTCATGTGAACCGTTCCTTTATCTCCTCCGCCATAAGGCGGACGGTCTCCCTTATCTCTTCAAAGGGTCTGTGCGTGTCGATCACCGCGTCCACTTCGCTTTTCTTTATCTTTCGCTGGGACGCGAGGCGGCGGCGCGCCGCCGCGAGGGTGATCCCGTCCCTGTCCGCGATACGCCGGGTCAGCACCGGGACGGGCGCCGAGGCGGCGATTATCATATCGCATTTTTTGTCGTATCCGCTCTCGAAAAGGAGCGGCGCGTCGATGATCACGACGGGGTATCCCTTTTCCCGGAGCCCGGCGGCTCTCTCCTCCGCCTCGCTGAGGATCGCGCGGTGGGTGATCCCGTTGAGGTCGGACAGCGCCTCGCCGCCGTCCTCGCCGAAAACGATTTCGGCAAGTGCCTTTCTGTTCAGCGACCCGTCGGGATTCTCGATCTCCTCTCCGAACCGCCTGACGATTCTCTCCATGCAGGGGGTCCTCTTCTTCCCCGCCGGGCGGGGACCGGTCATTTCGTGGTATATTTTATCCGTGTCCACGGAGGGTATTCCGAACTCGGCGAAATAGGACGACACCACGCCCTTCCCCGATCCGCTCCTGCCGCAGAGGCCGATCAGGACGGGAAGTTCCTTTTTGCGTTTCATTCGCGCGGCCTCCTTTCTGTGTTCCGGCAACAGTACCACTACTATATCTTACCACGGAAGCCGTTTTTTTGCAATAGAATCTTTTGACGAAAACTTCCCGAAAAGAATGAAAAAAGGGTTGCGCCGGCGCCGTTTATTTGCTAAAATGGAGTCGGAATTCCAACAACACGAAAGGAACGGGACTTAATATGCTCAAAATTGGAATCGTAGGCGCGAGAGGACTCTCCGTAGCCAATGCGATCAAGGCGCGGGACGACGCCGAGATCATCGCAATGTGCGATCTTGACGAGGATGAACTGAAAGGCGCGGGCAAGGCGCTGGGACTGGACGAAAGCTGCCTTTACAGGGTCTATAACGACATGCTGGAGAAAGCTGATATCGACGCGGTGGTCATCGGGACTCCGATGCAGTGCCACGTGCCTCAGGCGATACTTGCTCTCCAGGCGGGCAAGCACGTGATGTGCGAGGTCACCGCCGCCGTCACCATGGACGAGCTGTGGTGGCTCATCGAAAACGTGGAGAAATCCGGCAAGATCTATATGTACGCCGAAAACTACTGCTACATGCCCGAGGTACAGCTTGTGAAGGAGCTGGCGCACAAGGGCTATTTCGGAGATATTTATTACGCAGAGGGAGAGTACACCCACGACTGCACGGAACTCCGCAACTGGCACGGCAGGACGGGCTGGCGCTCCTACTGGCAGATGGGTACCCGCGGCGCGTTCTATCCCACCCACAGCCTCGGGCCGGTGATGGCGTGCTTCGACGAGAGCGAGCGGATCAAAGAGGTCGCCTGCTTCAGTTCCGGCAACCACAACCCCTACGGTCTGCGCAACGACGACGTGAACCAGGCCATGTGCGTGCTGGAAAGCGGAAAACTCGTGAAGATACGCGTAGACACCATCTCGCCGAGACCGCACTGTCTGACCTACTATCAGATCCAGGGAACCAAGGGATGCTACGAATCCCCGAGAACGGGAGGCGATCACGTGATCGCCGTTGCCACCGAGGATAATCCCCAGGGATACGAAAAGTGGCGTCCGCTGAGCGACTTCAACGATATGCTGCCCGAAAGATACAAGAAAGGCGGCGGTGAGGGCGCCGGCCACGGCGGCGGAGACTACTACATAGTCGAAGACTTCGTCGAAGCGGTCAAGACCAACACCCAGCCGTACCTGAACGTTTACCGCGCGGCTGAGTGGACGGCGGTGGCTCTGCTGAGCCAGCTTTCCGTCACCAACGGCGGACGGGTCATCGAGATGCCGAAATTCCGCCCGAATATGCCCTGGGAAGAAAAACGGATCAAACTCTGACACAAAAAAAGAACGGCGCGCCGCGCCGTTCTTT
>JAFWWR010000308.1 GCA_017518025.1 Clostridia bacterium | reverse complement strand
GAGTGATCATTTCCCCGGAAGCGATTCTTTGATGAACTTTCCGGACTCCGCCTGAGCCATCGCGTCGCACCGCTCGTTGTACGGATGGCCGTCGTGACCCTTGACCCATACGAATTCGACCTTATGGATCTTGAGAAGATCGAGCAGTTTTTCCCACAGCTCCGGATTCAGTGCGGGCTTTTTGTCCGCCTTTTTCCAGCCGTTCTTTCTCCACGATTCCGCCCATCCCAGCGTCACCGCGTCGCAAACGTATTTGGAATCCGACGTGACCGTCACTTCGCATGGTTCCCTCAGCGCATCGAGCGCGGAAATAACGGCGGTGATCTCCATTCTGTTGTTAGTCGTTTCCGCCTCGCCGCCCGAGATCTCTTTTTCGGTCTTTCCGTAGACGAGGATCGCTCCCCATCCGCCGGGACCGGGATTTTTGCGGCACGAACCGTCCGTGTATATTTCAACGTGTTTCATACGGTAAAACCTCCGTTTTTCACGTCTTTGATTTTATCATAAAAACTTGATTCGCACAAGAGAAAAAAACCTCGCTCAAATGGTCGTTTCCCCTTGAAATCAGAAAATATATGTCATATAATATACTGTGGGTCAAAAGGTTCCTACATAAATATCCGGAGGGGAAAATGCAGAAGATCGGCTTTGACAACGACAAGTATCTGAAAATGCAGTCCGAACATATCCGCGAGAGGATAGAGAGTTTCGGGGGCAAACTTTACCTTGAATTCGGCGGGAAACTGTTCGACGACAACCACGCGTCCCGCGTGCTTCCGGGCTTTGCGCCGGACAGCAAGATCCGTATGCTTATGAAACTGAAGGATCATGCGGAGATTATCATCGTCGTCTCCGCGGAGGCGATCGAACAGAACAAGGTCCACGCCGCAGTGGGGCTCACGTATGATATGGACGCTCTCCGTCTGATCGACGCTTTCACCGGGATCGGTCTTCTCGTCGGTTCCGTCGTTATAACCCACTACAAGGGACAGCCGGCCGCGGACAAATTCATCTCCCGGCTCGAGAACCTCGGCGTCAGAGTTTTCCGTCATTATCCCATTCCCGGTTATCCGTCAAACACGAAACTCATCGTAAGCGAGGACGGATACGGAAAGAACGATTACATAGAAACCGAGCGTTCGCTCGTCGTCGTCACAGCCCCCGGTCCGGGCAGCGGAAAGATGGCGACCTGTCTCTCGCAACTCTACCACGATAACCTTCGCGGCATCAAATCCGGATATGCGAAATTCGAGACGTTCCCGATCTGGAATCTTCCCCTTAATCACCCGGTAAACATAGCGTACGAGGCGGCGACCGTCGACCTCAACGACGTCAATATGATCGACCCGTTCCATCTTGAGGCGTACGGAGAGACGACCGTCAACTACAACCGCGACGTTGAGATCTTCCCGGTCCTCAAACTGATCTTTGAAGAGATCTACGGTTCGTGTCCCTATAAGTCGCCCACCGATATGGGCGTCAATATGGCGGGGTACTGCATCACTGACGACGAAGCCGTCAGCGAGGCGGCGAAAAAAGAGATAGTCAGACGCTATTACAGCACCGTATGCAAGAGAACGAACGGCTCCGCGAAGGATTCTGAAGTTTACAAAATGGAACTTCTGATGAAT
>JAFWWR010000307.1 GCA_017518025.1 Clostridia bacterium | reverse complement strand
TGTCCCGGCGGGATCGAATTTTCCGCCTCCCACGCCGTCCATAAGCCCGTTGTCGTAGGCGAATTTGATCGATTTATAACTCCACCGGGTCGTTTTCACGTCGGAAAACGGCGACCCGTCGGCGGAGACCGCCGCGGCGGAGGCGCCGTCCAGCATCATAAACGCGAGAACAAAAGAGATCAGTTTTTTCATTTTTTATCCTTTTTTTATCCCGTTTTGGGGGAAGATTACAGTCTCATTCTATCAAATCCCGCCCGAAAAGTCAAGGGAAAAGCCCGCTTGCCGCGGGCTTTTCCCTACCTGCATTTTTCAATTATCCGTTTTCCGTTTTCCATTCAGGAACGTCCGCTCCGCGATTCTTCCAAAATAATTCAATTTTCCATTTTCCATTTTCCATTTTCAATCAAGAACCGCTCCGCCGTCGCCAGGAACGCCAGGACCGCCCCCTGGCCCCACTTGTTGTGTTCGTCGAACTTGTCGCTGTACCAGCCGAAGTCGTAGCACTCCCCGCTGGAGCCGTACACCTTGCCGTCCTCGCGGATGAAGGACTCGCAGGCCCGGGCAGTCTCGGCGATCATCCCGTCCGTGACGGCGGGCAGGAGTCCCCGCGCCTTCATCTTCATCACGCCCCACATTATCATGCCGGTGGCGGAGGTGTCCGACGGGCCTTCCACGTCCGGCAGATTCCATGAGAACATGCCGTTCTTCATACGGAAACGGAAATTGTCCGTCACAAACTTTTCGCTGAGACGGTCCGTCTCCGGATCGCCGTGCGACTCGGCGCAGGCGCCGATCGCCAGCATGATCCAGCCGGTGCCTCGGCCCCAGCCGATATTGTTGAATTTCTGATCCTCGCTGACGCTGAAGACGTGGTGCGCGAGACCGGTGGCGGGGTCGATCCCCCGCTTCATCCAGTTTTTGATCTGCAGATCCGCCGTTCCGGTGAACTCCGCGTCTTCGAAGTCGAGGCCGTACCGCGCCGCGAAGGGCGTGCCCATACCCGTGCCGTCGGCGTAGATCCGGCGGTTCGGGTCGCTACTACTGTACATCAGCGTGCCGTCGGGGTCCCGGGGCCAGCGGACGCGCAGAAAGTACGCGATCTTCTCCGCAGCGGCGCGGTAACGCTCCGCAGGGCGTATCTCGTTGAGTCTCAGCATGGCGTAGCCGCAGAGTCCGGCGTCCACCGCGCAGACGGCGGCGCCGCCTTCGATCCACCGGTCGAGGAACTCGCCCACCGCGTCGTATCTTTCCGCCTCGATGAGGCCGAGAGTCAGCACTCCGTCGGGCCAGCCGAGACGGAGGCCGTCTTCTTTCACGGAATGGCCGTCCGGATTCTCAAGGAGCATCCGCTCCGCCTCATCCGCCAGGGCGGAGATCATTTTTTCGTCGATAATCATATTCATAGTCAGTCGTCAAGGGTGGCTTCCTGCGCCGTGGAAGACATGGAGCTGGGTCTTATGGGAGCCGGTCTCTCGCAGCGGGAGGTCATCTCGTAGGTCTTCCCGGTCCTTGCGGACTCGAGGATGCCGTGGATCACCTCGATGGCGTGATATCCGATGTCGGCGTGGCATCTGGGACGGCGGCCGTTCAGGATGGCGTAGCACATATCGGCAAGTCCCACGCCCCGGCTGGAGTCGGAGTAACCATGGAGCAGAGGCAGAGCGACCGTTTGATCCGCGACCCACTCGCCCAGGCGCTGCTCGTCGTCCTCGCCCTCTGCGGGCTTGCCCGCGTTCGACTTGGGAGTCTGTCCGGGGATGAGCCCCTCCCTGTCGGGGCGGGCGCCGTTGCGGGTGACGAAAATGTCGTCGCTGAAGCAGTTGGGATCGCCCAGCGTCAGGGTGCCGTCGGTGCCTGTCATCATGAAAGAGTGGCTTTCGAAGGAGTCGGAGGAAATGTGGAAGGTCCCGAGCACCCCGCACTCGAACTCCATCGCCGCCAAAAG
>JAFWWR010000306.1 GCA_017518025.1 Clostridia bacterium | reverse complement strand
GCGCACCACGCCGAATGACGTCTTGCCGTAGAGCTTTTTCTCCTGCCACACGCCGTAGGCCTTGATCGCCTCAAGGTCCGGGTCGGACAGAAGACGGAAGCCGAGGCCGTACTTTTCCGAGAACTTCACGTGGGAGGCGACGCTGTCGCGGCTGACGCCGATCACCTCCACGCCGCGCTTTTTGAACTCGCCGTAGAGGCCCGCGAAGGCGCAGGCCTGCCGGGTGCAGCCCGGGGTATTGTCCTTCGGATAGAAGTACAGCACGACTTTTTTGCCGCGGAAATCGGACAGGGACACGTCCGCCCCGTCCTTGTCCTTCAGTGTGAAATCGGGGGCCTTCGCGCCCACATTTAAAAGCTCGCTCATATTCTCCCCTCCGTCAGCCGAGGATATACTCCTTCAGCAGGCCGTATGTGTTCCGGAGCCCGTCCACGTGGGTGCGCTCGTAGCCGTGGCTGTTCATGGTCCCGGGTCCGATGGCGCCGTGGCGCACGTCGTAGCCCGCCGCCACCGTGGCGTCTCCGTCGGAGCCGTAGTGGGGCGTGATCACATCCACGACGTAGTCCACCCCCGCACGGCGCGCCGCGGCGGTGAGCTCGCGGAGCATACCGTAGTGGTACGGGTAACGGGAGTCCTTGGCGAAAACGGACACCTTATGCTCGTCGGAGGTCTGGTCCGGCCCCGTGGGAGCGATGTCCACCGCGAGGATGTCGCAGACTCCGTCGGGCAGCCAGGTGGTGCCGTGGCCGATCTCCTCGTAGAACGCGAAGTAGAAATATACCTTCCGCGACGGGACGAGACCCATGTCGGAGATCTCCTTCAGCAGGGTGAACAAGATCGCCGCGCAGGCCTTGTCGTCGATGAAGCGGGACTTGACGTACCCGCCGGACACGGTCATGCGGGGCTCCAGCGCCACGTAGTCGCCGCACTCGATGCCGAGGGCGCGGACGTCCTCCGGGGTCCTGACGTCGCAGTCCAGCACCACGCACACGTTGGAGCGGAAGTCGCCGAGGTGGCCCTTCAGCTCGTCCTCGGTCACGTGGACGGAGCCGGGCGTGCGGCAGACCGTCCCGGTGTAGACCTCGCCGTCCGCGGTGTAGACGCGGACGTTCTCGGTGACGCAGTACACGGGGTAGAGCCCGCCCACCGGGCACACGTTCAGGGTGCCGTCCGTGTTGATCCGCCGGACCATGAGACCGATGGCGTCAAGGTGCGCCGTCACCACGAGGGGGTCGCCCCTGCCGCCGAGATCGGCGATGACGCCGCCCTTCCGCGTGACCTGGTAGGGGTAGCCCATGTCGTCCAGCATTTCGCAGACGAGGGATTCCATCTCCTCGTACAGCCCCGTGGTGCTGTCCACGGAAAGAAGTTTTTCAAAGGTATCGAGGCAGTACTTTTCGTCAAAAGTATTCATAAGCCGTCTTCCTTTCGTTTTCTGTGACTTTATTTTACCATAAGGGAAGACCCAAGGCAAGAGGAATATGAGGGAAACACGAAATCGCGCCGGCGTTTTGGGGCCAACATGCACCGCGGTTGACAAGAGGGACGGCGGGATGTATAATAAAACCGTAAAGCCCCTTTCTCCAGGTCGGGACAATTCTGAAAAGCCGCGCCGTCGCGCGGCGGGACGGAGAAAAAATGAGAGAACTTACTATCCTCAATCCAACGGCGGGAAAAGGAAAGATAAAGATCGAGGGCGCGTACGTGACGAAAGAGGGCGGCGACTGCCGCCGGTTTGTCCGCGAGGCGTGCCTCGAGGACCCGGACACCCACTTCACCGTATACGGCGGCGACGGCACCCTGAACGAGGCCGTCAGCGGCATCATGGACGCGGGCGCGGGAGACCGGGCGTCCGTGACGTCCGTGCCGACCGGCTCCGGCAACGACGCGGTGAAGACCCTCGACACGCACAGCGCCGGGAAAGAGGTAATGATCGATCTGATAAAGATCGGAAGCGGCTACGGGATCAATATGCTGAACATCGGCTTCGACTGCAACGTGGTCGCCTCCGCGCAGAGGTACAAAAAGGCCCCCCTGGTGTCGGGGAACCTGTCGTACATAATGGGAGTGGCGCGGGAGTTCTTCCGCCCCTTCGGCGAGCCGTTCCGGGTGGAGGCGGAGTGCGCCGACGGAGAGGTATTCTCGTTCGACGAGCCGGCACTGCTGTGCGCCGTGTGCAACGGTCAGTGGTGCGGCGGCAGCTTCCACAACTCCCCCCTGTCCGACATGACCGACGGGGTGCTGGAGATGATCCTGGTGCGGAAAATGGGCCGCGGCAGCTTCATCAACATGATCGGCGGATACAAGAAAGGGACGCTCATCGACCGGGAGACCGGCGAACTCGACCCGAAATACGAGGGCAAGATCATCTATAAGAAGATCCGGAGAATGTCGATCTCCGGATGTAAGACAATCTGCTCCGACGGGGAGATATTTTCCGCCTCCTCGGCTGAGATCTCCGTGATCCCCGGGGCGATAAGATACGTGTCGCCTGAAAAACAAAAAACAGCCGGATCGCCCCGTCGTTGAGGCCGATCCGGTTTCTTTTTTGTCATTCGTCCCGCGGTACGTCCTCCGCGGGAGTTTTTTTCTTGCGAAAGACGAGAAACTTCCCGAGAACGTAATTGAGGATCATGACCACCACCTGGGCGACGATCTTCGCCACGGTCTTGCCGAGGCCGAGGAGCTCCACGGCGGGCACGAGCACCAGATACTCCGCGCCCAGGGAAAACAGGCGGGAGAGAAAGAAGGTGACGACTTCCCTTCTGACGTCGCCGTCGGAGCGGAATACGTACTTCCGGTTGGCGATGAACGCGAAGGTGACGGCGGCGACCCACGACACGGCGTTACTCAGGGCGTAGTGGAAGTGAAAGACTTCGTTGCAGAGCCAGTACACCCCGAAAGACACCGCCGTGGTGGCGACGCCCACGACGACGTATCGGATGATCTCGCGGATGCGGTCTTTGTTTTGTTCGTAAAACTTCATAGGGTTTTCCTTTGTGATAATAGAATTATCTTCCGTCAATCAGAGCTTATCTTTCCGAAGTAATTCTCGTTCGGAAAATGATTTTCCAGCCATTTCGGATCGTACTTTCCGTTGTATCTCGACACGGTCCACGCTTTCCTGTATCTCGAACCGCGGCTCATGTGGAATCTTTTTGTAAAGTTCAGGTTCGCATAGTACAGGACAAAGAGCGACAAAACATCCGAATAACGGGAATATTCGTCGAGAAGATACAGCTTATGAGTATACTTGAAATCATTTACGTTCATATACGTTTCGATCAGGGCGATCTGCTCGTCTCCGCGGAAGATCGAAACGTAACCGAAGGAACCCTTCAGCCGTTTGTAGCAGTATAAAACGGCTCCGTCGTCAAGAGTTATCACGTAACGGTTTTTGAGAAAACCGTGTTTTGATAACGCCATGCTCCCGCACGGCTCTCCGTTCCGGAGTATCCGGTAAGCTTTGGTAAGATTCTCTATTCCGAAAACGGGGCGGAGCGGGATATAGTTCTTCCATTTGGTGAGATAGTACCTGCCTTCAAGGGTCGTATCGCCCCTCTTCAGCGTGACTGACTGAAATCTGCTGAAACGACCCGTCTCTCCGACGTAATTCTTTTCCCCGAGCTCAACGTCAAACGACTGTTTTACGTTCGATGTGGTCTGAGTTATTTTGACTATCATCTTTCATTTCCCCCCGTTTATTTTACCACAATATGCGACGTGTGTAAAGCGAGAACAGATGAGATCATAATGCCCATGAGACTGAAGAGACAACCTGTTTTACCAGAGTCTGACCACCGGCGATCCGTTTTCGTCGCATTCCAATCGGAACGACTCGCTGTTCTTGTTCTTCAAGTCGCAGCCGGAAAAAGTGATCCTGTATGTTGTTCCCTCCTTCAAATGCAATTCCCCGATCCCGAGACGGAAGGTCCGGTCATTTCTCACCTCTACGGTCCCGATGAAGGTGCTGAATAATTCCTCTCCGGTGTCGGCGTTTTCCACAGTAATCTCCACCGTGCTTCTGACGTACCGCTTCGATGCGTTGTTCTTAGCCCGGAAGGACAGCACGGAAACCGTCCTGTCGTCCGGGGAAACGAATTCCGTATAGAGGGGACCCTCGGTGAGGACATCCGTGGAATAATCCTTCCCCTTTCCAGATGAGATGTATTCCTGAATCGATGACGACGCGCATATAAAAACGAACGCCAGAAGGAAAGCGCAAAGCATAATTTGCAGAGAAACAAACCACAGTTTTACAGGGTATTGTCCCTCTGCTTGCCTTTGCACAAGTCCCCTTGCAGGATAATTCAGTACCAAAAGAACAATGCAGGAGGCAATGAACAGCGTGATGAAAACGGGAGCGTAAACGTCCAGGTTCTTTTTTAGGAAAAATCCGCGCACGCCGCCGTCCGTCATCCTCCCATCAGGCAGTTTAAGCCGGTCGCGGAGAATCAGTGTGTTTGCAAGCGTCTCCGAACTGAGCACCCAGTGAGTCGCCAGTGCGTATACCGTGTAACACGCTGTCCCTGCCACGGAAAGGAGTATGTTGGCGGTCAATATCCGGGGGTCGAAGGAAACCAGCATCAAAATGAAGGGAACGGCAAGAATGACCCAGTAAGAACGGATCTCAACAAGGCAGACAAACATTATCATGCTCGCCGCGGATACCCACACGGGAAGGAGGTATCTCCCTGTCGCCGGGCCTTCCTTCCCGGGCGGACGACGTATGAAGCAAAAGACGCAAAGCACAAGGAAACCCGCCAAGAACGGGCAAAAGGCGAGCTTGCCGATCTTTACGGACGAGTTGACGATCAGTTCAACCGCATCGCGATTTTGTGACCCTATGCATATTTCATACCATCTGTCCCCGTGAAAAGGGATTGAGAGAAGGAAATTGATGGCGAATATCGGAATAAACTCCGCCGCTATAAAACGAATCCTCTTCTCCCTCAGAAGAATCAGAGGAATGTAGATAAACAGCGCGAACATCTTGAGCGGCACCGCGATCGCAAACAAAACGAAAAACGGGACAGAGCGCCCATTGAGGTAGAAATACAACCCCCACAGCATGAGAGCAACTGAGAGAATATCATACTGGGACTCCACCAGAGCCGGAAACACCGTACAAGAGGAGGTAATGAAAAGGAGCGTCAGTATCCTTATCAGTCGCTTGTCTTTCACCCATAAAGAAATAATCTTTCTCATCGCTGAGGCGGCAAACCCCATTGCAAAAACCACAATCGCCTTGCACCAGAGAAGGGCTGTCAGCGACGTCATGTAGTCGAACCCGTTTATCATGTGGACGATAAAAGTGGGCAGATTCCAGATCAAAAACACAAAATAGAGAAAGACGTTATAATTTGCGGTGTAAACGGTCAGCTCGTGAGCGTGGTGTGCGGCGTATTCATAATAGTGACCGAACTGACCCTTTACCACAGACTCGCCGAGCATGACGGAATTGTCGAGAGTGTCCGAGAAATCCGTATAGTAAAATACAAAAAAAGCGAATGCGATCATCAGGCAGGCCGCGACCCACTCCGACACAGACAGAACGCCCGTGAGTTTTTGTCCGAAACTTGACGCGCCGGCGCGTTTCACCGTCTTCTCACCATTATTCACGGGGATCGCCTCCTTCATCCGTGGTACGCTCGCTGATAATGTATCTGGGACGTCTCTTGACCTCCGAATAAATTTTGCCGACGTATTCGCCGAGCACGCCGACGGCGATAAGCTCCACTCCTCCCATAAGACAGACGGTCGAGATGACAGAAGCGTTATTCGAATGGCCGGAGGCCAGCGTAGCGATCACCGACCAAATGACGCCGATCAGACTTAAAAACGAGATAACGAATCCGAACCACGCCGCGATCCTCAGGGGCTTCACCGAAAGGCTTGTAACGCCGTCCGACGCGAGCCCCAGCATTTTTCGAAGAGGATAGTGGCTTTTCCCCGCCATCCGCTCACTTCTCTCATATTCCACCGTTGTCGACTTGAATCCGACGAGCGGGAACATACCGCGAAGAAAGAGATTGACCTCTCCGAAACGGGCAAACTCCTTCAGAACCCGCGAAGACACCAGCCGGTAGTCAGCGTGATTGAAAACCACCTCCACACCCATGAGGGCGAGAAAACGATAAAAGCTCTCCGCGGTGAACCTTTTGAAAAAAGAGTCTTTTTTTCTGGATGAACGGACTCCGTAGACCACTTCCGCTCCGTCAAGATAGCAATCCACCATTCTTTTCATGGCCGTGATGTCGTCCTGACCGTCACAGTCAACGGAGACGACAGCGTCGGCTTTGCCCAAAGATTCCATAAGCCCGGCCAGGAGGGAGCTCTGATGACCGCGGTTCCGGCTTTGCCGTATTCCGATAAAGTGTTTGTCCGCGCGGGCAAGGTCTGAAATGATTTTCCACGTATCATCACGGCTTCCGTCGTCCACAAACATTATCCTGCTGTCCGGAGATATTTTCCCCGCACTTACCATATCCTTGAGGGTATCAAGAAACATCCCGGAGGTGATCGGGAGGACCTGCTCCTCGTTGTAGCACGGGATGACGATGTATAATACAGGGTTCATAAGTACCTCCCATACTGTTTTTTGCGGTTTTTTTATAACAGTCTTATCCCCTACGCCTATATAGCCGCCAAAAAACGACAAAGGTTACACAAAAAAGATAATATTTGTAAAAAAGGTGTTATTGACGATAATATCTGTGGTTCAAACCCCGATTCTGAGCGGGTGCGCCGCGTTTTTCGGCGGCGGGAGTCAAGAACTACGGGTCATTCCGGGACATTGTTTTTGGCAGTCCTGCAAGAAGCGATCAGCATCACTCGAATAGAGGTACATTGATCCTTCAAGTTATTATACGCTGTTTCATCGATATAACCCGTGCGAAACAGCAGTTCCAGCCAATAT
>JAFWWR010000305.1 GCA_017518025.1 Clostridia bacterium | reverse complement strand
TGGTAAGTGTTCTGCACGCGGCGCTTCATCGCCGGGTTCGAGATCCTTATCTCGTTTTCGCTGACGGTGGATCCGGCGTACAGCAGGAGGTGGTCCGTGCCGTCGTCGTATTTGTCCGGGAAACGGGCGACCCAGAGGACGCCGTCGTCGCCGAAGATCACGTCCTTGGCGTTGAAGCTCGGCAGTATTTCGCCCACGTTGACCTTTTTGATCTTGTCGACGGCCTCGGGGTCGAACCACCCGCGCTTGTTTTCGTCAACCGGCTCGAACTGCTCCGCACGGATGATGGCGCCGCCGGTGATGACCGCCTCGCCGTCGCCGTAGCCGCAGTAGATCACGGGGTGCTCCTTCGTGCCGGAGTCCTCCGCGGTCATTGTGATGTTTTCTTCATGATACTCGCCCGCCTTGAACGCCACCACGATGCTCCGGTCCGTGACCGTCGCTTTGAGGGAGCGCACCATCTCAACGGCGCGGGCAAACGAGGCGATCGGGTGGTCGAAGTCGCCGGGATCGGAATCGTTCCCGTCCGGAGAAACGTAAATATCGGCGTCGGTGACGAGAGGGTATTCCTTTTCGGTGTAGTGGCTCTGCACTACCGGGTCGTTATACTTCACGGGATAGGTGCTGTCGAATCTCATGAGGATCGTGGCGAACTGCTCGCGCGTTGCGCTGCCCCGGGGATCCAGAAGATCGCCGTCGCCCGACTTCACGCCGGTGACGAGCCCCATCCCGGTCGCCCAGTTCAGCGGATCCTTCGCGTAGCTGTGGGTCTTGTCCCCGTCGGGGAACTTTTCTATATCTCCCACGAGCATGGGATTGTAGTTCTTGTACGCCGAGAAGCGGTACATCATGGCGGCGAGCTGCTCGCGTGTGATCTTCCCGCTCGGGTCGAACACGCCCTCGCTGACGCCGTTGACTATATTGTTGTCTTTTGCCCAGATAACGGCGTCCGAGTAGTATTTCCCGTCCTTCACGTCGGAGAAATCCGGGCGGAACTCCACCTCGGGAGAACCCTCCATGCGGTAGAGCACGGTGACGACCATTCCGCGGGTCATGGCGCCGGCAGGGTCGAATTTCCCGCCGCCCACGCCGTCCATGTATTTGCTGGTATAGGCGTATTTTACGGCGTTGTAGCTCCACCGTGACTCCTTCACGTCGGTGAACGGAAATGAGGCGGAGAAGACGGATGCGGCAGCGGCTGTCAGCATCAGAGCTGCCAGAATGAGGGAGAGAAGTTTTTTCATGGTATTTTTCCTTTCGGGGGAAAAGATTACGTTATTATGCTATCAAAAAAGGCGGGAAAAGTCAAGGCATTAGTTTACGGTTATGCGTTTAGAGTTTAGAGCCCGGCGGAGCCGGGCATTATGATTTGCGGCTCCGCCGCAAAACTATGATATGATCGCCCGCGCAAGCAGTATCGCCGCGGGCGGTTCATAACTTGCCCGAAGGGCAATCATAACTCTAAACTCGCCGCAGGCGATCATAACTCAAAAAAACGCCCCGAAGGGCGTTTTTTTATCTGATTCCCAAATATTTCTCCGCGGCGGCGATCTTGATGCAGGTGCAGAGTATCTTGCTGATCTCTTTAAGCTCGCTCACCTCGGGGAATGTGGGCGCGATCCGGATGTTGCTGTCGTCGGGATCCCGGCCGTAGGGGTACGTGGCTCCCGCGGGAGTCAGCGTCACGCCGGCGCTTCTCGCCAGCTGGTGCACCCGCTTGGCGCAGCCCGGCTCCACGTACATGCTGATGAAATATCCGCCGCGGGGGTTCGTCCATCTGGCGATGTCGTAACCGCCGAGATACTTCTCGAAGTTCTGTTCCAGCACCTCGAATTTCGGGCGCAGGATCTCCGCGTGGCGCCTCATGTGCGCCCTGATGCCGTCCGCGTTCTTGAAGAACTTGACGTGGCGCATCTGGTTGATCTTGTCGTAGCCGATGGTCTGCGTCGCCAGGATCGGGCGGATCTGCTCAAGATTCTTCTCGCTTGCCGCCATAAGCGCAAGGCCCGACCCGGGGAACGTGATCTTCGAGGTGGAGGCGAAGTAGAATATGTTGTCCTCGGTGCCGTATTCGGCGGCGAGGGAGAATATGTCCGCGAGCTTTACTTCCTCGTCGTACAGCTCGTGAACGGCGTAGGCGTTGTCCCAGAAGATCCGGAAGTCGGGAGCCGCGGGATGGAGCGCCGCGAACTGCTCGACCACCTTGTCGGAGTAGACGATGCCCTCGGGATTCGAGAACTTCGGCACGCACCAGATACCCTTCACCGACGGGTCGGAGCAGGCCAGGTCGTAGACCATGTCCATGTCGGGCCCCTCGGGAGTCATCTTTACGGGGATCATCTCGATATCGAAGGTCTTGCAGATGGTGAAGTGTCTGTCGTATCCCGGGGAGGGGCACAGGAATTTGATCCTGCCCTGTCTGAACCAGGGCTCGCGGCCGCCGGCTACGCCGAACAGCATGCAGCGCACCACGGAGTCGTACATGACGTTGAGGGACG
>JAFWWR010000025.1 GCA_017518025.1 Clostridia bacterium | reverse complement strand
TTCGGCGTCAGCGATAAGGAGATCGTCTCCGTGAAGATCGACTCCGCCGACAGATCCACCGTCTTCGGCGACGTGGTGGTCCGCGTGAGCCCCAAGTTCGCCGCCGCCATGCACATCGACACAGACGAATCCAACGCCGCCTGCGCCTTCGGCGAGTGCTACGGCGAGATCATCAAGGGTTAAGTCAGAGAAAAACGAAGCGTCCCGTCGCGACGGCTCCCGGAAAGCGGGCTCGCCGCGGCGGGCGTTTTTGAAAATCGGAGGGAAAGGGTCCCGAAATGAGAGAAGTCATACTTTGTAAATACGGAGAGATCATCCTGAAGGGCGCCAACAAGGCCACCTTCGAGTCGAAACTGCTGAAAGAGGTGCGCCGCCGTGCGAAGCACTTCGGGAACTACTCCGTGAGATACATGCAGAGCACGGTCTACGTAGAGCCGCTGGACGAGGACGCGGATTTTAACGTCTCCGAGCTGTACGAGCAGGTGAAAAAGATTTTCGGCTTCGCCGGAGTGTGTCTCGCGGCGGTGTGCGAGAAGGACATCGGCGACATCTGCCGCGTTGCGGCGGAGTATATCCCGCAGAAGCTCCGCGGAGCCGCCACCTTCCGTGCGGAGGCCAAGAGAAGCGACAAGTCCTTCCCCCTCCCCTCTCCGGAGATCGCCGCCGAGGTGGGCGGAGCGATCCTGGACGTGATGCCGTCGCTGAAGGTGGATCTGGATCATCCCGACGTGACCGTCCGGGTGGAGATCCGCGACAAGTTCGCCTACATCCACGCGGGGCAGGAGCCCGGCGCCGGCGGCATCCCCATGGGGACCGGCGGCCGCGGCATGCTGCTCTTGTCCGGCGGGATCGACTCTCCCGTGGCGGGATATATGATGATGAAACGCGGGCTCATCGTGGACGCCGTCCACTTCGAGTCCTTCCCATACACCAGCGAGCTGGCCCGGGACAAGGTCATGCGGCTGGCGAAGCTGATGACGGAATACTCCGGCAGGATGAGAGTCCACGTGATCTCCCTGACGGAGATACAGGAAGCCATCCGCGACAACTGCGAGGAGGAGTACTTTACCCTGCTGCTGCGCCGCTTTATGATGCGGCTCGCCTCCCGGTGCGCGGAGTCCGTATCGTGTCCCGTGCTGATCACCGGCGAAAGTCTCGGCCAGGTGGCGTCCCAGACGCTGAAAGCCATCTGCGTCACCGAGGACGCGGCGGGGGTACCCGTTTTCAGGCCCTGCATCGGCCTCGACAAAGAGGAGATCGTGCGGACAGCGAGAAAGATCAACACCTTTGACACCTCCATCGAGCCCTACGAGGACTGCTGCACCGTGTTCACGCCCCGCCATCCGAAAACGAGGCCGGAGCTGGACCGCGTCATCGAAGAGGAAAAGAAACTGGACGTCTCCGCTCTCGAGGAGAGAGCGTGGGAGAGCAGATATTCCACTGTAATAAAACAGTTTGAAGACTGAGAGGATTTATCATGAACCGCGACGAATACAGTCTCGCCCTGCTGTGCGATTTTTACGAGCTGACCATGGGAAGGGGGTACTTCAACTCCCCCGCCGGAAAGAGGATCGCCTATTTTGACGTGTTTTTCAGGCGCGTGCCCGACAAGGGCGGCTACGCCATCGCCGCCGGGCTGGAGCAGGTTGCCGACTACATCAAAAACCTGCGCTTCACCGAAAGCGATATCGAATTCCTGCGGACAAAAAAGATATTCGACGAGCAGTTTCTCGCCTATCTCCGGGACTTCCGCTTCACCGGCGACGTGTGGGCGGTGCCCGAGGGGACCGCGGTGTTCCCGAGGGAGCCCATCATGACGGTGAGAGCCCCCGTCATCGAGGCGCAGCTCATCGAGACCTACGTTCTGCTGGCGTTCAACCACCAGTCTCTCATCGCCACCAAGGCGGCGAGAATGGTACGCGCCGCAAAAGGGAGGCCCATCTCCGAGTTCGGCTCCCGCCGGGCTCACGGAGAGTCTGCCGCGGTGCTGGGAGCGCGCGCGGCGTTCATCGGCGGGTGCGCCGGCACTGCCTGCGCTCTGTCGGACAAGCTCTACGGCGTTCCCGCCGGCGGGACCATGGCCCACTCCTGGGTCCAGATGTTCGATTCGGAGTACGAGGCGTTCGAGACCTACTGCCGCCTTTACCCCGACAGCCCCACCCTGCTTGTGGACACCTACAGCGTGTTCAGGTCCGGCATTCCGAACGCCATCAAGGCCATAAAGAACGTACTGTGGCCCATGGGCAAGCGCGCCTGCGCCATCCGCATCGACTCCGGCGACATCACCTACATCACCAAAAAGGCGAGGAAAGTTCTCGACGAGGCGGGCCTCACGGACTGCAAGATCGTCATTTCCAACTCCCTCGACGAATATCTGATAAACGAGCTCCTGTCCCAGGGCGCCGTCATCGACGCCTTCGGCATCGGGGAGCGGCTCATCACCTCCAGCAGTGACGCGGTGTTCGGATGCGTCTACAAGCTCTGCGCCGTGGAGGAGGACGGGGTCATCTCGCCGAGGATCAAGATAAGCGAAAACATCGAGAAGATCACCAACCCGCACTTCAAGAAGGTGTACCGGCT
>JAFWWR010000304.1 GCA_017518025.1 Clostridia bacterium | reverse complement strand
TCCCGTTGATCTCCGACACCTTTTTCACGGCGTCCGCCGCGGATTTCGAGGCGAAAAGGCCGGACAGAGCGCCGGGTTTCAGCTTTTTTCTCACTTCGGCAAGATGGCTCTCCAGCATCAGCGCCAGGGGAAGCCGCTTCCCGCGGACGAACAGCATATCGAAGTGATCCGGGCAGAAGCCCGCCTCGTTGGTCTTGGCTCGCACGTCCGGCTCCATCATGGACGCGCCCAGGATCAGATCCAGCTCGTCCGATTGGAGTTTTTTGAACAGGACGCAGAAGGGGCACCCCAGCGACGGATCCGCCGCAGACGCCTCGAACGCCTCGTTGACCGGGATCGTGAAAATTCTTTCCATATCTGACACCTCGTCGCCGGGGTCCCGGCGATTGATTTTTTCGACGTTTTGTGATAAAATATCGGTATATTCGGCAGAGTAAGGGGGGACGCGACGTGGAAGCGCCTTATGTGATCGACGAGGGGAAAAGGGACGGCGTAAAGTACGTCCGCGTCGGCGGCGTCGGCAATTTTTCCGTTTTCAAGACCTTTGACTGCGGTCAGTGCTTCCGCTTCGACCCCGACGGGGACGACGGGAACACCGTTTCAGGCGTGGCGTTCGGCAAGAAGGTCTCATTTTCCGACCGGGACGGCACGCTCACCGTCACCGGCGCGGGCGCCGACGATTTCTCGTCCACGTGGCTCCGCTATCTGTCTCTGGACGTTGACTACGACGAGATCGACCGAGCCGTCACCTGCGCTCTTGACGACGAGGGCAACGCGGTGATGAGCCGCGCCGCGGAGGTGTCCCGGGGGATACGCATCCTGCGTCAGGACCCGTGGGAAGCGCTCTGCTCCTTCATCGTGTCACAAAACAACAACATCCCGCGGATCAAGAAGATCATCGCCGCCATGTGCGAGGCCTACGGCGAGAAGACGGAGGACGGCCTGTCCCACGCCTTCCCCACGGCCCGCGCTCTTGCGGACGCCGGTGAGGAGGCGATCTTCGCCCTTCGCACCGGATTCCGGGCGAAGTACATAAGCGACGCCGCCCGCCGCGTGGCGGACGGAGAGATCGACCTTGACTCCATCTTCGGAAGCGACGATTTCGCGGCCTGCGAGGCGGAGCTGATGAAGATACGCGGCGTCGGACCGAAGGTCGCCGACTGCGCTCTTCTGTTCGGCTTCGGCAAGACCGAGGCGTACCCCGTGGACGTGTGGATGAAAAAGGTCGCCGCCCGTCACTTCAAAGAAGGGCCCGATCCGAAAAAATTCGGGAAATACGCCGGTATAGCTCAGCAGTATCTGTTCTATATGGAGAGATACGTAAACGGCTGATCATTTCTCGGGATCGAGGAACTTCCAGTAGGTCCTGAGATAGTCGATACCCGACCAGAGGGTCATGACCGCCATAACGGCAATTGTAAAATATGACAGCACGTGATACTTGCGGAAGATATCCCACGGGAAGATCACGGGCTCCAGGAACACCACGACGATGCAGATCATCTGCGTCGTCGTTTTTATCTTTCCGAGCCAGCTCGCCGCGATGACGAGGCCGCTTTTGCCCGCCGCGACCAGCCGTATCGACGTCACCGCCAGCTCGCGGAAGATGACGATGGCGGCGGCCCATACGAAGACGGCGCGCAGGTCGGAGAACATATCGTTGGTAAGGATCCCGAGCATGGCGGCGAAGACCAGGAATTTGTCCGCCAGCGGGTCCATGAACTTGCCGAAATCCGTTATAAGATCGTACTTCCGGGCGATCTTGCCGTCCACCATGTCGGTGAGGGACGTCAGCGCGAACAGAGCCGCGGCGACGACCCGGATGATCCAGTCCTCAAGGGGCAGGGGAGCCACGAGAATGACCAGGAACACCGGTACCATAAGGATCCTGAAAAGCGTTAATTTGTTGGGAAGATTGAGCTTTGCCATAATTTCCTCCGTTCCGCCCCGCGGGGCGGTTCAAAATGATATTTTTTCGGCGGCGGAGCGCCGCAACGCGGTGAAAGACAAACGTCTAAACTATCGTTTCGCCCACCAGGTCGTAGTCCATGGAGTCCGTGATCTTCACGTCGAGGATCTCGCCCTCGTTCACGGGGCGGGGCGACGTGAACCACACCTTGCCGTCGATGTCGGCGGCCTCGCCGGGGCTCCTGCCGTAGTAGGACTCCGCCACGGGATCGAATCCCTCGCACAGAACGGGGAGGATCTTGCCCACCCGGGAACGGTTGAACTCCTCGCTGATACCGAGCTGAGTCTTCATCAGCACGTCGTATCTGTCCTGCGCCGTCTGCGGGTCCACCTGATCCGGGAAGGAGTACGCCGGAGTGTCCTCCTCGCGTGAGTAGGTGAACGCACCGAGCCGTTCGATCTTCGCCTCCTTGACGAACTCGCAGAGCTGCTCGAAGTCCTCGTCCGTCTCCCCGGGGAAGCCAACGATCAGCGTGGAGCGGAGCACGATGGACGGCACCGCCTCCCGGAGCCGCCGGATGGAGTCCTTTATCATCGCCGAGTCGCCGTGGCGGTTCATCCGCCGCAGCACAGGGTCGCTGATGTGCTGGATCGGTATGTCGATGTATTTCAGAATACGGTCGTTGTCGCGGATCTCGGCGACAAGCTCGTCCGTGATCTTGTCGGGATAGCAGTAAAGCAGCCGTATCCACGGGATC
>JAFWWR010000303.1 GCA_017518025.1 Clostridia bacterium | reverse complement strand
CAAAAAAGTCAGGCGCGAAGTATTTCGCGCCTTTTTATAAAAGTTTTTGCGGGGGTCCGGGGGAGCTTTTTTCAAAAAGCTCCCCCGTTTTTCAATTCCCGAATATCTCTTTCGCGTAGTTCACCGCCGATAATAGCGTCAGCCAAGGAGAGAGAGGGGGCAGTTTTACGCATATTTTGGAAAAGCGGCTCCTGCCGCTTTTCGGGCAAACAGGAAGTTCACGAGCGACAAAGTGGGACGATCGCCTGTTTGCTAACTTCGGCGTATGAGATGGTCCTCTCTCCCCCGTGAACACGGCGTTTGACGTTGCCCTGCGAAAAACGGGGGAAAAGTTCTCCCCCGTTTTTCAATTCCCGAATATCTCTTTCGCGTAGTTCACCGCGGCCATAGCGTCGCGGCAGTACCTGTCCGCGCCGATCATCTCCGCGTATTCCGGCGTCAGCACGGCTCCGCCCACCATCACGACGCACCCGGGCGCCTCCCGCCGAAGGAGCTTTATCGTCTCCTCCATCGACGGCACCGTGGTGGTCATCAGCGCGCTGAGCCCCACCATCCTGACGCCTCTCTCCCGGGCCTCCCGGGCGACGACCTCCGGCGGAACGTCACGTCCCAGATCGACGACCGTGTACCCGAAATTCCGCAGCAGAGCGCCCACGATGTTCTTGCCGATGTCGTGGATATCGCCCTTCACGGTGGCGAGAACGATCTCGCCCTTCGAGGGACCGCCTCCCTCGCGTTCCATTTTCTCCTTTATCACCTCGAAGGCCGCCGACGCCGCCTCCGCGCTCATCAGAAGCTGCGGCAGATAGATCCGTCTGTTCTCGAACTGCTCACCCACTTTGTCGAGGGCGGGGATGATCTCCCGGTCGATGACCGCCGTCCCATCCTCCGACTCGAGGAGCGATTTTGCCAGCTCCGCCGCCCGGGAGGAAAGTCCTGAGACTACCGCGTCGAAGAGCGTGTCGCCGCCTTCCTTTTTCTCCGCCGCGGCGCCTTCGCCCCGGGATACGGACAGCGGCGAGCTTTCCGCCGCCGCGATGTACCCGGCAAAGCCCGTGTCCCGCCCGGTCAGGGCGAGATGGGAGCGGTACACCGTCATCATCAGGTCGGAGTACGGATTCATTATCGCCGCGTCAAGCCCCGCGGAGAGCGCCTCCGCGAAGAAGACCGCGTTGAGAGAGTCCCGCTCCGGCAGACCGAAAGAGACGTTCGACACGCCGAGGGACACCCCGACGCCAAGTTTTTCCTTTATCAGCCGCACGGACCGGAGCGTCACCGCGGCGGCGCCGGGATCTGCGCTGACCGCCATCACAAGCGGGTCGATCACGATATCCCGCTTGTCTATCCCGTATTCCGCCGCCCGGCGGACGATCTTTTCCGCTATGGCGAGACGGCCTTCCGCCGTGTCCGGTATCCCACCCTCGTCGAGGGTCAGCCCTACCACGACTCCGCCGTATTTCTTCACCACCGGGAACAGCCGTTCCATGACCTCGTCCTTGCCGTTCACGGAGTTTATCATCGCTTTTCCGTTGTATCTGCGGAGCGCCCGTTCCACCGCTTCGGGATCGGACGAGTCTATCTGAAGCGGCAGGGACGTCACCTGACCGATGGCGCCGGTGAGGCGCTCCATCACGGCGGGTTCGTCGATCTCCGGCAGTCCCGCGTTCACGTCGAGGATCTGCGCTCCCTTCGCTTCCTGTCTGATCGCCTCGTCGAGAAGATAGTCGAAATCGTTCTCCCGCAGGGCCTCTTTTACCTTTTTCTTTCCCGTGGGGTTGATCCGCTCCCCTATGAGCGTCACGCCTTGTCCGATCACCGCCGTCACGGTCCCGGAGGTCACCGCCGTGCGGTATTCCGGCTCGACCGCGGGCGGCGCGATCCCCCGGACCGCCTCGGAGAGCGTTTTTATGTATTCAGGCGTGGTGCCGCAGCATCCGCCCACACCGCGCACGCCCTGCTTCACCATCTCGCGGAGCGACGCGGCGAACTCACCTGGCAGAACGTCGTACACCGTCGCGCCGTCAACGACGGAGGGCAGACCCGCGTTGGGATTGACGATCACCGGGACCCGGGAATAGCGGAGAAGATCCCGCACCGCGTCCTTCATCGCCTCCGGCCCGAAGCCGCAGTTCACTCCCAGCCCGTCCACGCCGAGACCGCACAGCATCTCAGCCATCACGGACGGATCTGCGCCTGTCATGAGCCGGGAGGACTCGTCGTACACGTTGGTGACGAAGACCGGCAGGGAACAGCTCTCCTTCGCGGCGAGGGCCGCCGCCTTTGTCTCGTATGAATCGCTCATGGTCTCGATGAGCACCAGATCCGCGCCGTTTTTCGCGCCAAGGCGAACCACTTCCGAGAACGCGCGCACCGCGTCCTCGAAATCGAGATCCCCGAGAGGCGAGAGCATCCGTCCGGTGGGTCCCACGTCGAGAGCCACGAAGGCGCGCCGACCCGTTTTCCTCTCGCTCTCGTCCGCGGCGTCACGGGCGCACCTCAGCCCCGCCGCCACCAGCTTTCCGAGAGTCTCCCCGTCGTATTTCAGCGGGGAGCACCCGAAGGTGTTGGCGGTGATCACGTCCGCTCCCGCGTCGAGATACGCCTCGTGGATCGAGCGGATCACCTCGGGACGGCCGAGGTTCCACGTCTCCGGCAGCTCGCCCGGCTCGATGCCGTATTTTTCCAGCATCGTGCCCATTGCGCCGTCGAACAGAACGGCGCGGTCTTTTATTATCTCAAAGGGATTGTTTGTTTTCATCCTGTAGTCTCCCTTCATTATTCTTCGATTATCCCGGCTATGGCGGTGGTGGATTTTGACGGCACGAGCATCATGGTCTCCGTGAGGCGGATCCCCGCCCTGCGCCCCGCGTCGGTATAGAAGAGCAGGTCTGCCTGCAGGGACAGAGGCAGATCTCCGAATCCGGGACTGAACCGTGGCCTCAGCTTGCCGAACTCCTTCTCCGCGGCGCGGCAGACCGCCTCCGCCGCCCCCTCCGCCGCGGCGGACGAGATGGCGTCGATGACTACTGCGCGGGAGGTGGACGTCCTGCCGTATTTTGCGATGAGCCGGTCGATTTCCGCTCCCGCGGTGGCCGCGAAAACGACGGCGCGGCGGCACCCGAGAAGATTTTTGGCAAGCGCCGAACTTTGTACCTCGGCAAATCCCAGCGACACGGTGGGCGCGTCCCCCTCCGTTACCGAGACGTCGCATATCCTGCGGCATCCGCGGACCCGGAGGTGCTCCCGCACCTCACGGAGACAGTCCGCGATCAGCGCCTCAAGGCGCGGATCGGCGCTATTCCCCGGACGGATCCCGAGATATTTTCTGTATTCTTTTTCGGTGATCGGGGCGTCCGCCCCGCCGTACTCGAAGTACGTGACGGCGCTGTTTGCCATAGGGGATCACTCCTCCCGGATCTTTATTATCTCGCTGATATTCTCCGCGATGGCGGCTGCCACTTCCGGCTTGTTCATGGAATAGACGTGGACCGCGTTGACTCCGTTGGCGAACAGGTCCACGATCTGCTCCGTGGCGTACGCCACGCCCGCCTGAGCCATGGCGGCGGGATTGTCCGCGTACCGGTCCACGATACGGATGAACCGCGGCGGCAGTACCGAGCCGCTGATGGCGCAGATCCGCTTTATCTGCCTGCCGTTGGTCACCGGCATGATCCCGGCGATAACGGGGACGGTTATCCCCGCCTCCCGGAGCTTGTACATGAAGTTGTAGAGTATGTTGTTGTCGAAAAACATCTGCGTGGTGAGGAACGAGCATCCGGCGTCGGTCTTTTTCTTCAGATTGAGGATATCCTCCTTCTGGGACGGCGACTCCGGATGGGCCTCGGGGTAGCACGCCCCGCCGACGCAGAATCCGCCGTATTCCCTGATGAACGCCGCAAGGTCCGAGGCGTAGCGGAACTCGCCGGCGCCCTCCGAGCCGTCGACGGGCGCGTCGCCTCTCAGGGCCAGCACGTTCTCGATCCCCCGCCGCTTCAGCTCGCCGAGCTGACGGATCACGGACTCCCGTGTCGCCGTCCGGCAGGTCATGTGAGCGAGAGACGTGACGCGGAATTCGTTCTGCACCGCGTCGGCAAGCTCCACCGTCAGGTCTGCGGTAGTGCCGCCCGCGCCGTAGGTCACGCTCATGAACGACGGCCCGATGGCGGCGATGCGCCGCGCGGCGTCCTTCACGTCCGACAGGGCGGTGGTGCTCTTCGGCGGGAATATTTCAAAAGACAGGGAAGGGGCGCGTCCCCCCGCGATATCGACGATTTTCACAGTTATCTCCGTTCTCCGCGCTACTATCGGGCGCGGTTTTGGACTGTATTTTACCTTGTCCCTTATTTTACCATTCTTTCGCCGTCAAATCAACTGCCGGGGCGCGGTTTTTTCCGATTTTCCGTCCCCGCCCCGGCTGGAATTCAAAAAAAGGTTGATTTATTCATATTAAAATGGTAAAATATAGGGTACGTCCGGGGAGACTGGGCGGCGAAAGATCATACCCCAAGAGGAGATTATCATGAGAGACTATATCATATTCACCGATTCCGCCTGCGACATCACGCCGGACATTCTCGCCGAGTGGGGCGTACGCTACAAGTCCCTGACGTTCCGTTTCGACGGCGACGAAAAGGAATACGTGGAAGGGGAGATCCCCTTCAAGGAATTTTACGATAAAATGCGCGCCGGCGAGGTGGCGAAGACCGCCGCCGTCAACGTGGAGGCGTTCACCGAGGCCTTCGAGGAGGTGCTGAAGGAAGGATACGACCTTCTGTATATCGGCTTCTCCTCGGGACTGAGCACCACCTACAACTCGGGCCGCATCGCCGCGGAGCAGCTCCGCGGAAAGTACCCCGACGCGAAGATCATCACCGTGGATTCCCTCGCCGCGTCCACCGGATTCGGCCTGCTCCTGTACCTGACGGTGCAGAAGAAGAAGGAGGGCGCCACCATTGAGGAGGCGGCCCGGTTCGCCGAGGACACGAAGCTCCACATCTGCCACTGGTTCACTGTGGACGATCTGGTCTACCTCAAACGGGGCGGCAGGATCAGCGCGGCTTCCGCCTTTTTCGGCAACGCGCTGGGCATCAAGCCCGTGCTCCACGTGGACAACGAAGGCCACCTGATCAACGTGTCGAAGGTCCGGGGCAGACGGAGCTCCCTTTCCGCCATTGCGGACAAATACGGCGAGCTCGCCCTCGACCCGCAGAACGGCACCGTGATGATCTGCAACGGCGACTGTCAGAAGGACGTCGACGAGCTTTCCGATATGCTTGAAAAGCGGTTCGGCGCCAAGATCATGCTGGTCCAGTACACCGGCACCGTCATCGGAGCCCATTCGGGCCCCGGAACACTCGCCCTGTTCTTCGTCGGACGGGAGAGATAAGATCTCCGCGACGGAAGAAAACCGAACAAAGGAGGCACAGCCCAATGTTCACGCCAAAGAAAAAACAGTCCGAGCTTGACAGGAAGACCCCGAAGAGGGAGCCGAAGAAAACTGTCAGGAAGGAAGTAAAAAAAGATAAGCCGAAGGAGCAGAGGAGGAAGCCGTACGATCTGAAGTATCTCGGCGGCTGGCTCATGTCGAAGATGGCCTTCGGCGGCGCGGCGCGGCTCAGGTCCAACGCCGACAAGGTAAACAAGCTCAACGTGTTCCCGGTGCCGGACGGCGACACCGGCGACAATGTGCGTATGACCATCGAGAGCGGCCTCGCCGCCCTCGAAAGTCTCGACACCGACAACCTCGCCGAGGTCATGCGCGCCTTCTCCCACGGGATGCTTCTCGGCGCGAGAGGGAATTCGGGAGTTATCCTGTCCCAGCTTTTCGACGGCATCGCCAAGGGATTCGAGGGGGCGGATCAGGCGGATCCCGAGACCCTCGGCCGCGCGCTTGAGATGGGCGTACAGCAGGCGTACACCTCCGTCATGACCCCCACCGAGGGGACCATCCTCACCGTGGCGCGGGAGGCGGTGGAATACGCGGTCAAGTCCATCACGCCCCAGTCCACGATCCGCTCATTCTTCGCCGATCTGGTGGGCGAGATGCACGAGTCCCTCGAGAGGACGCCGGAGACCCTCGCCGTGCTGAAAGAGGCGGGTGTGGTCGACAGCGGCGGCGCGGGACTGCTTTACATAATGGAGGGATTCAACCAGGTCCTCAACGGCGAGGACATCCCCGAAGAGGATGCGCCGGCGACGGAGCCGGCGCCGAAGAAACAGATCGACGTCACCTCCTTCGGCCCGGACAGCGTCATGGAATACGGCTACTGCACGGAGCTGATGATCCAGCTCATGCGCGACAGATGCGACCCCGAAAACTTCGACGTGGGGCCGCTGAAGGAATTTCTCGCCACGGTGGGCGATTCCATCGTCTGCTTCAAGACGGGCACCATCGTTAAACTGCACGTACACACCTTCACCCCGGAAAAGGTGTTCGAATACTGCCGCGCCTTCGGCGAATTCGTCGCCGTCAAGGTGGAGAATATGTCGGTCCAGCACACCGAGACCACTGTCGAGGAGCCCCGCGAGGAGCCCCCGGCGGAGAAAAAGCAGTACGGCGTGGTCGCCGTGGTGAACGGTCCCGGCGTGGATGAGCTCTACCGCCAGCTGGGCGCGGACGAGACCATATTCGGCGGACAGACCCAGAATCCGTCCACAAACGACTTCCTCGACGCGTTCAGGAGGATCAACGCGGAGCACATCTTCGTGTTCCCCAACAACGGCAACATCCTCATGGCGGCTCAGCAGGCGGCGAACTTCTACGAGGACGCCGCGGTCCACGTGATCCCGTCGAAGGACGTCGGCACGGGCTACGTGGCGCTGTCCTCCGCGGACTTTTCGGGATCGGACCCGGACGGCATCGTGGAGCAGATGAAGGACGCCATGCAGAACGTGGCGTCGGGCTTCGTCTCCACCGCCGTCAGGAGCGTGGAAATGAACGGCGTGCGGCTCAAGAAGGGCGACGCCATCGGCATCATCGACAAGAAGATCGTCCTGGCCGACCCGGACAAGGGATGCGCCGCGTACCGCCTCGGCGTGAAGCTGCTTGACAAATACGGCAAGTCCATGCTGACGGTCATCGCGGGCAAGGACACCACCGAGGAGGAAAAGGAGATCCTGCGGCAGTGCATCGAGGAGAACTGCCCCGGAGCGGAGATCTACTTCATCGACGGCGGCCAGGAGATCTACCCCTATATTTTCGTAGCTGAATAACGCTGAAAGGGGCTGTCGCTTTAAGCGCAGATCGAAAAAGCATGGGTCTTGAATCGATTTGATATGACAAAAATCCGTAGGTTTCAACTTTTTAAGGTGAAAATCCTGCGGATTTTTCCATTTTTGTATGCTTTTTCTATCGCCGTTTTTGCCCCTCGACGTATTTGAATACGCCTGAGGGGCAAAGAACGACGAT
>JAFWWR010000024.1 GCA_017518025.1 Clostridia bacterium | reverse complement strand
GCGTCCCATGACCTCCACCACGTTGCAGTGGGCGTGGGACTCGCAGGTGTCGCGGAGACGGTCCACGTTCTCCACAACGGTCTGCATGGCGGTATTGAAGCCGATTGTGTTGTCGGTGGCGGTGATGTCGTTGTCGATGGTGCCGGGGATGCCGATGGTGGGGATACCGCGGGCGGACAGATCCGTCGCTCCGCGGAAGGTGCCGTCGCCGCCGATGGCGACGACGCCGTCGATTTCACGGCGGCGCAGGGTCTCGATGGCCTTCCTCATGCCCTCCTCTTCCTTGAATTCAAGGCATCTGTCGGAGTAGAGGAACGTGCCGCCGAGGGTTATCTTGTTCGATACCTCGGTGGTGGTAAGCGGGATCATCTCGTCGTATATCATGCCGCGGTAGCCGCCGTAGATACCCATGACCTCGACTCCGTGAGAGAGGGCGGCGCGCGCCACGGCGCGAACGGCGGCGTTCATTCCGGGAGCGTCGCCTCCGGAGGTAAGTACGCCGATCTTTCTGAATTTCGTTGCCATAAAACAAACCCTTCCGCCGGCGCGATACGCCCCGGCGCCCTTTTTTTGAATTATCACGCTATATTTTAATACAAATCCGCGACTAAATCAAGAATAATTTGACATGTTTCACTCAAAAATGATCCGGCCGCCGTTTTGACCGGCGACCGGAGTCTTTACGCGGTGTATTTCTTTTTCATTTTCAGTACCAGCTCCGTCAGAGGCACGATCAGCGTGCCGATGGACAGATTCCCGAAGAAGTGGACCGCGTCCCACGGCAGCCCCGCGGCTATCCAGGCCAGCGTCTGCTTGAAATCCAGGTGGAACATGAGCGCCTGCACGGGGGCGTACAGCGTTCCGTACGCGAGGCCGAAAAAGCCGCACAGGACGGGAAGCAGAATGAGCCGCGCCTTCATGGGGATCTTCTGATAGGGGATCAGCATGGAGACTGCCCAGTATATCGTCCAGATATACAGATAAGGGATCCACCACAGAGGAAAACCGTGCTGCACGCCGATCATGAATACGAAAATATAGATCGGTATCAGCGCGCGCCAGCGGTACGAAAACGTCAGAACCATGACGAACATGGTGACCGGATGGACGTTCGGAAGGAACTCCATCACGTTTTTCGAGACGAAGATCAGCGCCGCGAACATGGCGAGCAGCGCCAGGTCGCGGATCGTCTCACGGGTCTTCAATCGTTATCCCTCTCAGTAATCGATCTTGGTGTACTCGAATCCGAAAACGTCGCCGTCGTTGACGGGAGTGGAGGAAACGCCCGTCTGAAGCATCGCACCGTCTTTGTCGACGACCGCCCAGAAGTACCCTTCCTCGGCCTCGATCCCGTTCACGGAAGTGATGAACAGACCGTATTCGCTATCGGAACCGGAAGCAAGCTTGTTTTCAAGAAGAGCGTCGGCAAGGGTTTCGGCGTCCGTTTTGATATGGACGCTCTCGGTCTTGCCGTCGGGTCCGGTGATCCTGATGGTAACGGATTTTTCTTCTACCTATTCAGTCTGCGCGTCAGTCTGAACCGCGGTTTCATTTCCGCCGTCGGCTTTCTGATCATTTTTCTTTCCGCAGCAGGCAAGGGTCAGCACCATAGACGCGATAATGAGAAATACCGCGATGATCCTGATGATTGAAACGTTCTTTGTCTTCATTTTTTCTTTCTCCTTTTTTTAATCTGTCGGCGGATGAATGACCGTCCGCCGCTTTTGATGTCAAGTAAAATTATAAAGCAAAACGGCCCCGATTGCAAGGGGTACAAACGCATTTATCACAGAAAGACGCAAGGCGGTCACTTTTCATACAATAAAACTTGACTGAGGTCGCCTCAGGTTGTATAATGTTTACGAAAGGTCCCGGAACGAGCCGGGGCAAAGAAAGGAGCAAGTAATGAAAAAGACGATGCTCAAAAGGATTTCATCGTTCATCCTCGCCCTTATCATGACGGCGACGGTCATCGTTGCGTTCCCCGTGACCTCTTTCGCAGAGGGTGGCGGCAGCACGTTTCCCGAAAACGACCCGAACGCGGTCAACCTCGGGTTCCTGCACACCGAGGGCAACATCAACGTATCATATCTGAAACAGCTCTCGACGGCTGACGGAGTCCTTCCCGTCGGATCGTCCACTAACGCGATCCACGGAGGCCATCACACGAGAGTTCTCCGTACCCCGTACGGTACTTACGCCGTTATAATCACCAATACCGAAGACAGGGACGGTGAAGTGATGCAGCCGGGCGAGCACGGCGGATACGTCGCCATCGATCTCGAGGCAAAGTACGGCGATAATTACCCCTACTGGTATCAGGGGATAAACACCTACTCCGTCGTCAGGATCACCCCGGAAGGCGAGGAGATCATCTATCAGGACGTATGCCCGGAAAACGCTTCCAGCCACG
>JAFWWR010000302.1 GCA_017518025.1 Clostridia bacterium | reverse complement strand
TAGCCGAAGTCGCCCATACCGATACCGTAGCAGCTGCTCTCAGTGGAACCGGTCTCGCTCTTGCCGGCGGTAGCGGCAATGGTCAGGAACACGCTGTCGCCCGCGGCGGCGGTGTTGCCCGCGCAAATCTCGCTGAACGGAATAGACCACTCGAAAATGACGCTTCCGTCACCGGGATAGTTGATGACGAAATCCTGGCCGGCCTTGGGGACGTAGGTTCCGGAGTTGCCCTGCTGGTTCCTGCCGGGATCGTCGGAAGCATAGTATGCGACCTGATACTCGTTAGTATCGGTAGTGAGAGAGACGGCGTAGTAGAAGTTGCAGACCTTGCCCTTGTCTCTTTCCTGCTTGACGTCGGAGGAGATGGTCAGAGCGACGTTCCGGCAGAAGTCGTCCGGGTTGTCCGTGTCAGCCATGTGGATGATCTGCTGCAGATCCTCGGGAGTATATCTGACGGCAATGTTGATCTGTCCCTCGGACCAGGATGCGTAGTACTCCATGGTGGACAGCATCGCCTCTGCTCCGAGATAGTCCTCAGCCAGCGCATACATCAGGTGCAGCGGGCTGGAGTTCGGGTCGAGGTTGACGTTGAGTTTTTCGTACTCGTTCGCACCGATGAGACCGTCCTTGGAAACGTTTGAAATGTCAGTGTACTTGACGACGTGCGTCGTGCCCGCCTCGGTGGGGCCGACGACGTTGATGGAGCTTGCGAGGGTGGGGATAGCCAGCGCGCAAACTACCGCCAACAGAGTGATGAGTGTGATTACCTTTTTCATTTTTTCACCTCTTGAAAATTTCGGTACGCGGGTCTCTCCCGCAGTTCCCGATATACGCTTTCAATCCTATCACAATTCCGGCAAATTGTCAATATCAAGTTTGAAAGAAATCGGCGCGAGACCGACCGTTTCATTGAAATACACAATTCCGCGCCCTCTTTTTTGGGCAGATTGACGGCAAAACAAAACGGGACGCTCCTTCGCGAAAAAGGAGCGCCCCGAAATCCCGTCCGGTCAGCCGACGGTCAGGGTCGGAGGAGCCGTCAGACCCCATTCCGAGAACATATAGTCTTCCGGTACGGCAACTCTGCCGTCGATGAACACGTCCCAGTCGTAGGGCATGACGTCCTGATAGTTCAGGTGAGGCCCCAGGACGTTCTGCAGACTTCCGCAGACCTTCACTTCGATCCTGTTCCCGCCCTCTTTGAGATACGGGGCGATATCGACGTCATACCGTCCGTTCCTGTGGATGGCGGCGACGTATTCCCCGTTCACCGTCACCGACGCCGCCGTGCCCTTGTAATCCGCGACGCGGATGGTCGCGTACTCCGGTTTTTTGTCGAGATTCACGCCGTATTCGTAGATCACGCTGCCGGAATAGTGGCTCATGCCCTGATCTTTCCAGTATCCGTATCCGGGCGTGCGTCCCGGAGTGAGGACGAAAGCGTCGTCCTCCACCGATACCGAGAAATCGCCCTCCAGGAACACCGCCTCCGCCTCGCAGAGCACGTCGAACCGGTCCGCGGAGAGCTTCAGCTCGTTCTCTCCGGGAACGATCGCCTCGGTGACGTCGAGTATGCCGAACTCCTCGCCGAAATAGTACGTCTCGCCGCCGTAGGGGATCTCAGTTCCGTTGACGGTGAGTTTCATTTTTTCAGGCCGTTCGATGATCGCCTTGATCGGCAGACCGACGGTCTCCGGAGCGACGTTGAAGCGGTAGGTGAGCGTGAACGCGGTCTCCGGACCGAAGGAGTCGTTCATATCGAGGTATTTCGTGTGCTGCTGGGTGCTCCTCCACGGGTTTCCTCTGTCCATCATCTCGTGGAACAGCGTTTTGGCGGTCTCGAGGAAGTACCTCTCGGGGAACTTCCTGTCGCCGATCTCAAGCGACGGATGGTCCAGGGTGAAGGTGTTTTCCCTGTCGGGTCTGATCGAGACAAGCTCGAGCTCCGCCTCTTCCGTCTTGGCGGCCGCCTTCGCGGCGGGAGCCGGGAGCTCGTCCGTGACGAACAGCGCGCTCTCGCATCTCTCGAGCTCCACGGGGAACGTGAAATATCCGTTCTCCGACACGCCTTCGACGGAGGTACGCTCTCCGGTGAACATATCCCACCGCACCGCGGAAGAGCATTTCACCCGCACGTCGGAGGAGTACGTTCCCATGCTGTGGTTGACGATGAAGACTATCTGACGGCCGTCCGGCAGGGCGCGTCTCATGGACCCGACGCCCGTGACGGGATCGGCAGAGACGTATTTTTCGAATTTTTCGCCGAGGAGGCGGAGCAGTTCGTCGACGGATCCGGCGGCGGTCCAGTTACGCCTCAGTTCCGCGGTCCTCTGGTCGCCGGTCATGCCGGAGATATACCCGGCTCCGTCCCCCTCTCCGCCGTCGCCGGTGGAGATCACGGCGCCTCCCTCTTTCATGAAGTCGAGGAGCGCGTCCGCGGTGGTGTCGAGCAGGTTCTTCGTGTCGCGGGACAGTATCACCGCGTCGTATCTCTGATCTCCCACGACCAGCTTTCCGCCCTCGACCCGGGCGGCGTCCGCCAGGGTGAATTCGTCGCCCAGGTCGAAGTCCCACATCTCGCGGCAGAGGGACTCGAACAGCGTGAGGAAGTCGCGCATATCGGGATTCTTGACGCATTCCGGGGTCGTTCCGTGGTCCACGTTGCCCTCGCCGTCAAGACCGGTGATGAGATAAGACGTGGTGCTGGGGTTGATGAGCAGTATCCTCTGCTCCATCCTGCCCCGGGTGAGCATATACGACCCCCGTGCGAAGTAGTCGTTGTATTCGGTGTATTCTTTCCACCAGGGCTGTCTGTAGTCGAAGGACTGCGGGCAGTCGCGCTTGCGCTGGCCCATGTACGAGAACAGGGTCAGATGGGGAACGAAGAAATTGATGCCGTTGACGAGAAGATAGTCGCCCATCCTCTTGTAGTCGTCGGTGGTGGAGTGGTATCCGCCGGCGCCGTACGCCTCGCAGAGGGTGCGTTCCTTTTTGAACTGGTTTGCGGCGGAGCGGATCTCGATCATCTCGAGCTTGTCGAACTCCGTTGGGTATTCTCTCAGGTGATCGCAGAGCAGCAGGTCGAGACCCGGCCACTGGCGGTACATATAGGTGTGCTGCTCCGAGGGGGCGATCCTGCCTCCGTGGGCCTGGGGCCACTGATGTTCGATGTCGTGGCCGGTCCAGGCGATGCCGTGCCTCCCGCACCATTCCGTGATGGGCTTCACGAAATTGTCGATCCAGAGGGTGTGGAGCGTGCGGAAGTAGTCGAACCGCACCTTTTCCGGCGGACGGTCGAAGGGCATGGAGCCGTCCTTGAAGGTCACGTTCCGGATCACCGCCTGGATGTTCCTCTCCAGCGGATAGCCGTTCAGCTCGAAGAACCTCTCCTTCACGATGTCGGAGAACGGAACGGTGTCGGTGCCCTCGCTGTGGATGTTCGCCTCGTCCGAGAAGGACGCGGGGATCACCGTGCCGAAATCGTCTCCGAACCGCTTGAAATACTCGTCATAGGTGATCTCGAGGAAAGCGTCCGTCGCTCTCCTGTTCATCACGTCGGTGTAGGGGTGGCCGCCGCATCCGAGATCCCCTCTCGGACAATACAGATATATCACGAAGACCTTTTCGGCGTACTTGCCCCATTCTTCCAGCGGGATATCCGTCAGGTCGCGGCCCAGGACGTCGCCTTCGGACCACTCCGCCGCGCGGATCAGCGGCCCGCCGAACTGCGGGTTCGCGCCGTCGACGATGCGTGATTTCGCGATGTCGCCGCAAACGTTCGCCTCCCCTTCGCGCTCGCAGACCAGTCCCCCCGCAAAGCCGGAGGGCCAGGTGTTCTCGTCGTACATATAGAGGAGGTTCCCGATCCTTTTCGATTCCTCGAGGGCGCATCTGAACGCGTCGAAGAACTCGTCGGACAGGTACTCCGTGATGAGCCCCGCCCTTGCGTGGGCGAAGGCGCCGCCGAAGCCGTGCGCCTTGAAATCGTCGATCTGCTTTATGATCTCGTCGTGGTCCATGACGGAGTTCCACGACCAGAACGGAGCGGGTCGGAATATGGGTTCCGGGCTTTCAAAGCCCTTCCGCAAGTGGTCGCCGGTGATGTTTTCTGCCATTTTTCTCTCCTTTTTCCGCGTTGGCGGTGTGTTTATCGGGGCGCGTCCGCTCAGAGCGTCACGTCGCCCATATCTTTCAGCTTGTTCAGGTCGTACGGCGTGTTCTGATACACGAAATAGTTGAGCCAGTTGGAGAACAGAAGGTGCGCGTGGGCGCGCCAGGTGTTAAGCGGCGTCTTCGTGGGGTCGTCGCCCGGGTAATAGTGGGACGGAACGTGAGGGTCCATCCCGCGGCCCATGTCGCGCTCGTACTCCTTTCCGAGGGTCTCCGTGTCGTACTCGCTGTGGCCCATGACGTAGAAGAGACGGCGCTTCTTCGAGGAGACGATATAGACGCCCGCCTCGTCCGACGCGGCAAGGATCTCAAGCTTGCCGGTGGCGAGGATATCCTCCGCCCTCACCTCGGTGTGGCGGGAGTGAGGCGCGTTGAACGTCTCGTCGAATCCCCTCATGAGAGGATGGGACGGCATCAGGTTCCGGTGGGCGAAGACGCCGGACATTTTTTCGTCCAGCTTATACTTCGGCACGCCGTAGTGGTAGTACAGGCCCGCCTGCGCCGCCCAGCAAATATAAAATGTGGAGAAGACGTTGGTCTTCGACCAGAGCATGATGTCGCAGAGCTCCTGCCAGTAGTCCACCTGCTCGAAGTCGAGGTTCTCCACCGGCGCTCCCGTGATGATGAGTCCGTCGAACTTCTGATCCTTCACCTGCTCAAACGTGCGGTAGAAGGATATCATGTGCTCCTCAGGCGTGTTCTGCGACTTGTGGGACGACGTCATGAGCAGCGTCATCTCTATCTGCAGCGGAGTGTTGGACAGAAGGCGTATGATCTGCGTCTCCGTCGTTATCTTCGTCGGCATCAGGTTGAGGATGGCGAGGCGCAGGGGACGGATGTCCTGAGACACGGCCCGCAGCTCGTCCATGACGAATATGTTTTCTTTCTGCATGATCTCCCACGCGGGGAGCTCCTGCGGTATTTTGATAGGCATTTTGTGCGCCTCCCTTTTTTACTTTCCCACGCAGAAACGCGAGAAAATGGCGTTCACGATCTCCTCGGTGACGCCTCTGCCGTCCGTCTCGCCGAGCTTTGCGGCGGCGCTCTCGCAGAGGGTACAGACGGCGTCGGCGCTCTCGCCGGATTCAAGGGCGCGGAGCGCGTCACGGACGAGCCCGTGAGCGACCGAGAGATCGGCCCGCTGGCGGGCGTCCCAGATCACCGCGTCCGATCCGAGATCAACGGAGTCGGAGTCGAACAGCTCCGCCACCGCCCGGTCGAGGTCGGGGACCCCGTCGCCCGTGAGGCACGATACTCTCACCGTTTTGTCGTGATTTTTCTCTATTTCCCCCGCCTCTGTCTCCGGCAGGCCGGAGGCAAGGTCGCATTTGTTTATCACCGCGATCCGCGGGACGGCGGGGTAGTTTTTCATCATTTCCCTCTCGCCGTCCGTCAGCGGACGGCTGCCGTCGAAGACCGCGAATATCAGCTCCGCCGTTTCCATTTCCCGCAGAGCGCGCTCCACTCCGATGGATTCGACTTCGTTTTCCGCCTCCCGGAGTCCCGCCGTGTCCGACAGGAGCGCAGTTATGCCGCCGATCGAGACGGTGCGCCGAAGAACGTCCCGGGTGGTGCCGGGCAGATCCGTGACGATGGCGCCGTCGTCGCCGCACAGAGCGTTGAACAGGGACGATTTTCCCACGTTGGGCACGCCGACCACGGCGGCTTTCACGCCGTCGGCCACCGCGGAGCCGCGTTTGTACGTGGCAAGGAGCCGGTCGAGAGAGCTCTCCGCCTCCCTCAGGGTGTCGAGCACCTCTTCTCCGCCGTCGCGTCCCGAACCGTCCGTTATCTCCTCGTCGGGATAGTCGATCTCGGCGTAAAGGTAACTGAGGGACGAGGTGAGCCGGTCCGTGATCCGGCGGAGCTCGTTTTTGAGCCGCCCTCCGGCGGCGCCGGCGGACAGCGCCATCCTGTCCCCGGTATCGGCGTCGATGAGCAGGCCCACCGCCTCCGCCTCGGACAGAGTCATTTTTCCGTTGATGAAAGCCCGTTTCGTGAACTCGCCCGCCTCCGCGGGACGGGCTCCCGCGGCGAACACCGCCTCCAGCACCGCGCGGGTAACGTACACGCCGCCGTGGCAGGAGATCTCCGCCACGTCCTCTCCGGTAAACGAGGCGGGACCGCGGTACAGAGTCAGCACCGCGCGGTCGATGAGACCGCCGTCCCTGCCGCGCACCTCGCCGAAAGCGGCGCGGCGCGGCCCGATCTCCCGGACGGCTCCGCCGCCCGCGGGGAAAAACGTCTTTTCAGCCGCGTCCCACGCTCCGTCTCCGCTTATCCTTATCACCGCGACGCCTCCGCGTCCTCTCGGCGTGGAGACGGCGGCTATCGTATCGCCTATACTCACTTTTACGCTCTTTCCTTTCACCGCGCCGTCCGGCGAGTCTTCCGAAAACATTCCAAGGTTTATTCTACCATAAAGAGACGGAAAAATAAACCTGTACGGCAAAAAATGTGAGATTTTTGCGTTTTTGTCCGCCGCGGTTGACACGTTTCTCCCGGCACGATATAATAATCTTTACGGGGGACCCCGTCCCCGACGTGCAAAAAAGCCGGAAAGAGAGGATCCGTCATGAAAAAACTGAGATTCGTTTCCCTTTTGCTTGTGCTTGCCATGTTCCTCCCCCTTGCCGTTTCGGGCGCGGAGGGAGAAATGCCCTTCAGTGACGTAAAGGAGGGCAAGTGGTACTATAAAAGCGTGAAGTACGTCTACGAGCGCGACCTGATGCAGGGCGTGGCGAAGGACAGGTTCGACCCGAACGGGAGTCTGACCCGGGCCATGTTTGTGACGATCCTCTGCCGCATCCACGGCGGCGAGAAGAAAAACACGGACGACTTTTCCGACGTGAAGCCGGGCAAGTGGTACTCCGGCTACGTGGGATGGGCTGCATCCACCGGCGTGGTCAACGGCTACAGCGACGGCACCTTCAAACCGGACGCGAACATCACGCGGCAGGAGATCGCCACCGCCATGGTGAGATATATCGATTATTCCGGCAAAAATCTGCCCCGCAGGGCGACGGCTCCGTCCGTCTTCGCCGATTCGTCCAAGGTGGCGAAGTGGGCGAAGGATCACGTCGAAACTCTCCGCCGGGCGGGAGTCGTCAACGGCGACAACAACGGCAACTTCAACCCCAAATCCAACGTGACGAGGGCGGAGGTCGCCCAGATGATAAAGAATCTGCTCGAGACCGAGGAGCTGGCTTGGCAGGGGTACCTGCCCGATCCGGAAAAGGACGGATGGGCGGTCTACGGCGCGAAGTATCTCTGGTCCCACGGGCCGGCGCTCCAGGAAAAGCTCCGGTCCTCTCTTGAAGAGGGCGAAGGATATCCCGCCGTCCGCGTTTACGACGACGGCGGCGACTACGGCTACGATCTCTTCGGGCCGGGGACCCCGTGG
>JAFWWR010000301.1 GCA_017518025.1 Clostridia bacterium | reverse complement strand
GGCCGGGAAGATCGAAGACCTCACCGACAACGCTGAAAACTGAATCCAAACGTAACGCAACGCGGCGGACGGGCAAAAACCCGTCCGCCTCTTGTATATTCCCGGCCTTTGTGGTACAATTATCCGGAAGATCCGCGGCGTTCCGCGGGGAAAGACGGTGCAGCAATGGAAAATAAATCTTCTGTGATAAAAAGAGCAATAACGAAGGACGGCTCCGTCCGGGTGGTGTTCTGCGACAGCACGGCGGCGGTGCGCCGCTCCTGCGAGATACACAAGACGGCGAAGACCGCCACGGCGGTGCTGGGGCGGTGCCTCACCGCAGCCGCCATGATGGGCTCCCTGCTGAAGAACAGGGACGACTCCCTGACCCTCCGCTTCGACGGAGACGGCCCGGCGGGATCCGTGGTCTGCGTCAGCGACTACAAGGGCAACGTGCGCGGCTACATGGACAACCCGGCCGTCGAGCTGCCCCCGAACGGAGCGGGCAAGCTGGACGTGGGGGGCGCCGTGGGCCGCGGCACGCTGTACGTGATCCGCGACATGGGCATGAAGGAGCCCTACGTGGGCGCTTCTCCCATCGTCACCAGCGAGATCGGCGACGATCTGACCTCCTATTTCGCCAACAGCGAGCAGACCCCCACGGTCTGCGCTCTCGGAGTCCGTGTGAACACGGACAACATGTGCTTCGCCGCCGGCGGGTATCTGCTGCAGCTCATGCCCGGCGCGGACGACGCCATGATCGGCGTGATCGAGGAGAACGTGAAGGGAATGAAAAGCGTATCCGCCCTCATCGCCGAGGGGCTCGACGGCGACGAGATCATCGGGCAGCTTCTACGGGGCATCCCCTACGAGATGTTCGACGAGTTCGACATGGGCTACGTCTGCCCCTGCGGGCGCGAGAAGTACCTCAGTGCTCTGGCGGGCCTCCGGGAGGACGATCTGCGGGAGATCTGCGACAAGGGCGAGGACGTGGAGACCGGGTGCCTCTTCTGCGGCGCGAAGTACACCTTCACCCCGGCGGAGATCCTCGCCGAGAGGGAGAGAAAAAGAAAAATGACCGCCGAGGGCGGTGAAGCAGGAGAAGAAAAAGGAACGAAAACCTCCATCACGTCGAGATCGAGATCCGAGACTACGGCAAAATGACGCTGGAGCTTGACGGGGGCGAGGCACCGCTCACCGTGGCGAATTTCCTGAAACTGGCGAAGTCCGGCTTCTACGACGGGCTCACGTTCCACCGCATCATCGATGGATTCATGATCCAGGGAGGCGACCCGGAGGGTACAGGCTTCGGCGGCTCCGACGAGACCGTCAAGGGCGAGTTCCGCTCCAACGGAGTCGACAACAAAATATCCCACGTCAAGGGAGTCATCTCCATGGCGCGGTCGTCGAACCCCAATTCCGCGAGCTCCCAGTTTTTCATCACCGTGGCGGACGCCACTTTCCTCGACGGCGAGTACGCCGCCTTCGGCAGAGTCACGGAGGGACTTGACTCTGCGCTCCTCGTGGCGCGGAACGCCCGTCCCGTGGACGGCAACGGCACCGTGAGGAAAGCAGATCAGCCCGTGATCGAGAAGATCACCGTTATCGATTGTTCTTACTGATTATCGAAATGATAAGACCACGGAGAGTTCCGTGGTCTTGTTGTATGTGTGGGTGAGTTATTCTTTCAAGTGTTGTTTTTTTATATAATGGGTTGTCAGAATAGCTTGCCATTTTTGTAATGCAAATACGGTTGCTTTGCTTACCTACCGGGATTTTGCACTCTTTCTCTTCTGAAAGAGAAAGCCTGCACTGAAAGAGAAGCAGGAAGGGGGAGCGAAACCGCTATTTCCGCTCGGACGAACCGGAGCAGAGCTCCGACAACGTCCTCACGGGCGGCTTTCGCTCCCCCCTCCACCCCCAGTTCGCGGTAAATCCCAAGGGAATCAAACTCTGCCATCCCGCGATCTGCTCGAATATCAAACGGGAGAGTTGTTAGGGATCGATCGGTATATTAGACCTATTCGACAGTGCCGATTTTTCAATGAGAACGTTACAATTATCAAGACGGAGAGTTTTACTTGATTGCAAGAAATACGCCCCTTTAACAAATGAAAACCCTATTACTTTCGGAGAAGGTGTGACATACAACCATAAACCCATGCGGCGAAGGATTTGAACATCTAACCGTGCGCGATTAACAGACAAACAGAAGAACCGACCAGCGCGCGGCCGAGAGTAGGGGAGTGAAGAGGGGGAGAGAGTCAGCCTACTGAAGTTCACGGATCGGTATAACCGAAATTGGTGCTGTTATTCTCTACCATCCGTGAGCTTCGTAGGCCTCTCCCCCTCTTCGACTTTTCTTTCAG
>JAFWWR010000300.1 GCA_017518025.1 Clostridia bacterium | reverse complement strand
TTTTGACGTTTGGCACACAAACGTCCTGCTTGCGCCGAGCTGCGACAAAAACCGACTGAAACAAGGATAAGCTTTCCTTACTTCAGTCGGTTTTTTATTGACTGTCCTTTAGAGTACCACGCTCACGCCGCGGTCCTTTTTCGTCAAATCGGTACTTGATTATTTTCCCCGGATGGGGTATTATTATAGGGAACGGAAAACGCGCCCAAAGGAGAGAAAAAATGATCTTTGAAACGGTAAAGCAGATCGTCGCCGCCACAAGGAGCTACCGCTCCTTCGATCCGTCGCGGCCTATCGAATACGAGACCATGCGGGAGCTGGTCGACACGGCGCGGTACTGCCCGTCCGCGGCGAATCTCCAGCCGCTGAAATACCGCATCGTCGCGGGAGACGAGGCGGACGCCGTCCTGCCGCTGACAAGATGGGCGGGTTATTTCAAGGATATAAAGCTCCCTCCCGAGGGGAAGGCGCCCACGGGATATATCGTGATCCTCCACGATACCTCCGTCTCGCCCGAGACGGATTACTCGAAAATGGACGTCGGTATCGCCGCCGAGGTCATAATGCTCGCCGCGGCGGAGCTGGGCTACGGCGGCTGTATGATCGGCTCCTTCGACCGCGAGGGACTGAAAAAAGCACTCTCCGTCCCGGAGGGACTCACGCCGGCGCTGGTGCTGGCTCTGGGCACTCCCGACGAGACCGTTCTCATCACCGAGGTGAAGGACGGCGACGTAAAATATTTCCGCGACGACAAGGGACTCCATTTTGTTCCCAAAAGGTCGCTTGAGGATGTGATAGTCAGGTGATCCCGTATTGTATTCTGTATCTCCTCGGCTACGCGGCTCTGACCGTCGCCGGGGCGAAGTGCCCGGAGAGCCGGAAAAAACTGTTTTTACGCATCGATCTCGTCCTTTCGGCGGCGGGGCTCGTTTTCGGCCTCATCACGGTCTTCACCTTCGGCCTTTTCCCGTTCAGGAGGAGGCCGGAGCCGGAATTTCTGTCCTGGGCGAAGGACAACTTCTTCCACTTCACGAAGGTGACGTGGATCATGTGCGCCGTGATGCTTTTTTTCATCCTGCTGCCGATCCTCGTCAGCATCGCGGAGAAGAGACCCGCGTCGGGCTATCCGGTCATTCTCAGATACGTGGCGCCGGTGGTCTGCTCGGCGATCCTGCTGGGCGCCGCCGCGCTGTGCGCCGCGGTGGTGAAAAACGAGGTGATAAACTTCGTTCCGGAGGTGGCGGCGCTGGCGACGTGCCAGACGCTGACGCTGAGGATCGCGTACGTCCTCGGAGCCGTGGCCGGACGTGCGGAAAAAGAAAACGCGACGGACCGGTCCGCCGGACAAAAAAGAAAGGAAACAAAATGAAGATAAAAAGAGCGGCCGCTCTCGTGGCGGCGATCCTCATGGCGATTTTCGTCCTCCCCGCGGCCACAGGCGCCGGGGCGAGGATCACGGAGACCGTGAATCTGATAAACATACGCCGGAACGCCTCCGGCCCCGGATATAACTGGGACAACATCAACAAGGTACTGACGCTGACCGACCTGGACCTTGAGACCGAAGATGATTTCGGCATAAAGGCGCCGGCGGGCGCCACCGTGGTGGTGGAGGGGAACTGCCGTATCTCCGCGGCGCGGTACGGGCTGTCCTGCTCCGGCTCGCTGACCTTCAAGGGCGACGGAAAGCTGACCGTCGAGAGCGGGGAGGCGGGACTCTACTTCCACAGCTCGAATTACAGCCACAAGGCGCTGTTCCTCGGCGGAAACTACGATATCAGGACAAGAAACGGGCCCGCGATCCGCTCCGACAAGGCGGAGATCTCGTTCACCGGCGGGAAGCTCACCGCCGCCTCCGACGCGGGAGTGGCGATCTCCGGCGAGACCGTGAATCTGACCGGCGGTTCGGTCACTCTCGAGGGATCTCTCAAAACGACCCATCTTGCGAACGTGAACGGAGTGAATCTCACGGTGAACTCCGACGCCGCGGCGATCATATCGGACAATCTGATCACCGTGGCAAACGAGAGGATCATGGCGGGCGACTCGGCGGATTCTCTCCG
>JAFWWR010000299.1 GCA_017518025.1 Clostridia bacterium | reverse complement strand
TCGTCTGCTTCAGCGAGCGGTATACGTCCGCAGCAAGCATGGCCTTCATGACTCTGTCGTCGAACACTTTGCTTCCGAAGTACTCGGGTACGGTGACTGTCTTCATTTTCTTTTCCTCTTTCTCTTGTTCTTTTTTCTTCCTGGCGGTATCTTCGTCCGGGTCTTTTTGTATCAGGACTTTCAGCTGATATCCAAACAAAAAAGGGCAGCGGGGCCTCCGCAGAATGCGAAAGACCCCGTTGCCCTTCAACAAAAATATCAAACGAAAAAACGCCTTTGAACCCGATGTTCAAAGACGCCATTGCCTTTTTCGCGCATATTATACACCGTTTTCCGGCGTTTGTCAATACCCAAAACGGCTTTTTTTGAAAAAACGCCAGCCTGCTCCGTTTCTCATAACGGCGGTCCCGGTGTTTTTTACGTAAAATAGCGCTGTTTATGATATAATATTCATAACGATTTTTCGCCTCAGTTCCGGCACGAAAGGACAGTTATGGCACACTCTCTTGCAGACGAAAGATTTCCGGCGGTAATAGCCCACCGGGGGCTCTCGGCAAAATATCCCGAAAACTCCATAGAGGCCTTCGAGGCGGCGGTCGCCTGTGGGGCCGATGAGATCGAACTGGACGTCAGGCTTACCCGTGACGGGAAAATGATCGTCTCCCACGACAACCGTCTCGACAGGATCACCGAAGCTCCGGAAGGGCTCACGGTCGACGGCTGCGATCTCGACTATCTTCTCTCGCTCAACACCGGATACCGGAGGGGGATGAAGGCGCGTTTCTGCCGGCCTCAGGAGGTCTTCAGCCTTTTCGGCGGGAAGATCATTTTCAATCTGCACCTTAAAACCGCCGGCGAAAACGACGTCATAGTCGAGCGCCTTGCCGGAATGATAAAGGAATACCGGGTGGAGGATCACGCATATTTTGCCGGATCCCCCCGGGAGCTGGAACGGATGAAGGCGTCGGCTCCGGAAGTGCGCCGGTGCGCCATACAGCTGCCCCGCGACACCCTTGACGTGATCGATTCGGCAAAGATCCACGGCTGCTTCAGGGCCCAGCTCTGGAGCGGTCTGTACACGGCGGAAACGGTGGAACGTCTCCACGCCGAAGGGATCGGAGTCAATCTTTTCCACGCCGAAACGCCGGAGGAATACGCCGCCGCCGTGTCTTTGGGTATCGACGCGATCCTTTCGAACAACGCCGACCTTGCGGTCGGGTTTTTAGGGAGGGACCGCTGATGAAAAACGGATCCGGCAGGATTTTCGCGATCTCCTGGTTGTTTGTCATCGCCGCCCTTGTCGTGGTGCTGATAATCACGGCCGTTTCCCTCTCACGCAGTGAACCCGGTCCCGTTCCCGCTGACACGTCCGACGGTACCGTTTCGGATACTGCAGCCGCTCCGGCGGAGACGACGGTCACTCCCGGCCCATCCGGTGATCAGACGACGGAGGAGATCACAACCGTACCGGAGACTACGGCGGAGGAGACGGCCCCGGTGGCGACTGCGCAGGCGACGACTGCGGAAGAGACGACGCTCCCGCCTCCTCCCGAACCGGTGTTTCCGATGGGAATATTCGTCCATAAGGCGAAAAGCCGGGTCTTTACCCGGGCGGATACCTATAAAAGCTACTGGCCGGTAAACGACTCGGACATTGCCGCAGGACACTGGAGACGGGACTGGTGGACATATCAGAGCCAGGGGATCGTCAATCTCATCTGCGACACCACCTACTTCTTCGTCATTCCATCGAACGAGGAACAGCTTACCTTTTCGACCTCCTACGGGACTTCGGCATGGGCCCGCGAATACGACGCGATGCGCAAAGCCGCGGGACTCGAAGACTACAAGATAGGATACCAGCTGGATATAATCACGAAGACAGGTGACGTGGTCTCGTTCACGGTGACGCGTCCCGACCAGACCTTCCTCCACGAGGATTATTTCGAACTCTACCTGTACGACGAGATCCACCGTCCGGACGCCGTCCACATCACCCAGCCTGAGATGACTCCGGAGATATTCATGACCGACATAAAGATCACACTGCGCAACCGCTGCTATGAGATCGATCACATCGACCTGACCGCATTCTATTATAAAAGTCAGGACGAGTTCGACGCCGCGGGATTTTACACCGGTGTCGAAAAAAAGACGATCCGGGTGGAGGCGGAGAACAGGTGAGCGGCCGGCAGGGGTTTAATTGACGCCGCGGGGCTTGACATTTTGCTCCCGATGGTGTATAATATCACGCAAGTGAGCAAAGGCGTTCATTTTTTCGCGGGAAACCGCGCAAAAATGGCGCTTTTTTGTTTTCCGGAGCATTTCCGGAAAAGAAAGGCGGTTTTCGGACAAATGAAAAAAGAAGGCGAGATCAGGATCCCGTCTGGCTGCGCGATAGCGGCGGCAATATCAAGAGAGGGCCGGAGGTTCACGGGAGAGCTGATCACGGAGGCGATGAAGCCGATGCACGACAGATCGAACGGCCTCGGCGGAGGATTCGCCGCTTACGGCATATATCCCGAACACAGGGACGAGTATGCTTTTCATATGTTTTTCGATTCGCGCGCCACGCGCAAGGACTGCGAGGCCTTCCTGCGCGAGCACTTCGAGATCGTCGGTTCCGGGGCCGTCCCGACGCGCAAGATGCCGGAGATAACCGACGAGCCCATCATCTGGCGCTACTTCGCCGTGCCGCTGCCGTCGGTGCTCCGCAGCCTGCAGATCGATGAAAAGGAGTTCGTCGTGCGGACGGTCATGAAGATCAATTCGGAGATGAAGGGAGCCTACGTGTTCTCGAGCGGCAAGAACATGGGCACTTTCAAGGCCGTCGGGTATCCCGAGGACATAGGAGTGTATTACAAGCTCGACGAATACGAGGGATACGCCTGGACGGCCCACGGCAGATACCCGACGAACACGCCGGGCTGGTGGGGAGGAGCGCATCCCTTCACCCTGCTCGACTGCTCGGTGGTCCACAACGGCGAAATATCGTCCTACGACGCCAACCGCAGGTTCATCGAGATGTACGGCTACAGGTGCACGCTCCAGACCGACACCGAGGTGATAACGTACATCATGGACTATCTCACGCGCGTGCAGAAGCTCACGCTGCGCGAGGCCGCGGCAGTCGTTGCCGCTCCCTTCTGGAAGAAGATAGGACAGTCGGGCGGAGACGCGGCGGAGGAGATGAAATACCTCAGGACTGTCTTTCCCAGTCTGCTCGTCACCGGACCCTTTTCGATCGTGATGGGGTTCACGGGCGGCATCATGGCTCTCAACGACAGGCTCAAGCTCCGATCGATGACGGTGGGAGAGAAGGACGACATGGTATACATCGCGAGCGAGGAGGCTTCGGTCCGCACGATGGAGCCCGACGCCGAAAACGTGTTCGCACCGGCGGGCGGAGAGCCTGTCATAGTCAAAGTGAAAGAAGGTGCCTTCTGATGGGCGTCGAATTCATATATCCCGAATTCGAAGTTGTAAGGAACGAAAACAGATGCATAGCCTGCAGAGTATGCGAGCGGCAGTGCTCCAACGAAGTCCACCGCTACGATCCGGAACGCGGCGTCATGCTGAGCGACGAATCAAAGTGCGTCGACTGCCAGCGGTGCGTTTCGCTCTGCCCGACGAGGGCGCTGAAGATCAGAAAGAGCGACTGCGCCCTCCGGGAGAACGGCAACTGGCAGTCGGATACTATAAAAGAGATCTACAAGCAGGCGAACAGCGGCGGCGTGCTGCTGTCGTCGATGGGAAACCCGAAGAATTACCCCGTTTACTGGGATAAGATCCTGATCAACGCGTCACAGGTGACGAATCCCCCGATCGACCCGCTGAGGGAACCGATGGAGACGAGAGTCTTTCTCGGCGCCAAGCCCGACAGGGTGGAGAGGGACGAAGACGGGCGGATCGACCGGAAGCTGCCTCCCCAGCTCGACCTTTCGATGCCGGTGATGTTCTCGGCGATGAGCTACGGCTCGATCAGCTACAACGCCCATGCCTCGCTCGCCGCGGCGGCCGAGAAGCTCGGAATAATGTACAACACCGGCGAGGGCGGACTGCACGAGGACTTTTACCGCTACGGGAAAAACACGGTGGTGCAGGTGGCGTCGGGGCGTTTCGGCGTGCACGAGGACTACCTCAGCGCCGGCGCGGCGGTCGAGATCAAGATGGGTCAGGGCGCAAAGCCCGGTATCGGAGGACATCTGCCCGGCGCCAAGATCGTCGGAGACGTCTCGAGGACGCGAATGATCCCCGAGGGCACCGACGCGATATCCCCGGCTCCGCATCACGACATCTACTCGATCGAGGACCTCCGCCAGCTGGTCTACTCGATAAAGGAAGCGACGGACTACACGAAACCGGTCATAGTCAAAGTGGCGGCTGTCCACAACATCGCCGCCATAGCGAGCGGGATCGCACGCAGCGGGGCGGACATCATCGCGATCGACGGCTTCCGCGGCGGCACCGGGGCCGCGCCTACCCGCATCAGGGACAACGTCGGCATACCGGTCGAACTGGCTCTCGCGGCCGTCGATCAGCGCCTCAGGGAAGATGGCATAAGGAACCGCGTGTCGCTGGTGGCCGGAGGGTCGATCAGAAGCGCGGCGGACGTGATAAAGGCCGTCGCGCTCGGCGCCGACGCCTGCTACATCGCCACGGCGGCGCTGCTTGCGCTCGGATGCCACCTCTGCCGCACCTGCCAGAGCGGAAAGTGCAACTGGGGCATCGCGACGCAGCGTCCCGACCTCGTCCGGCGGCTCAATCCCGAGATCGGGAGCGAGCGGCTCGTCAATCTGATGAACGCGTGGCGCTATGAGATAATGGAGATCATGGGCGGCATGGGGATCAATTCGATCGAGGCGCTCAGAGGAAACAGGCTTATGCTCAGGGGCGTGGGCCTCTGCGAAAAAGAGCTGTCGATACTCGGCATAGCCCACGCCGGCGAATGACGGCGCGAAGCGGGATCCCGGCGCCGCACGGACTGCCGGATACGGAGTACGTAGGAGGAGATCACAGGAAATGAAACGTGTTTATGTCAACGAAGAATGGTGCCTCGGGTGTCATCTGTGCGAATACAACTGCGCCTTCGCGAATTCGGGGCTTTCGGATATCGCCGGACTCCGCGGAAGGAGGATCTTTCCCAGGATACACGTCGAGGGAGACGAAAAGGAAGGGATCACGTTCGCGGTGTCCTGCCGGCACTGCACCGACCCTCTCTGCGTGAAGAGCTGCATAGCGGGCGCGATCTCCAAGCGGGACGGAGTGACCGTCATAAACAGAGAAAAGTGCGTCGGCTGTCTTACCTGCGTGCTCGTCTGCCCGTACGGAGCGCTGTCTCCCGGCGAAGACGGCATCATGCAGAAGTGCGAGCTCTGCACAGAGAACGGAGGCACGCCGGCCTGTGTCAGCGGCTGCCCCAACCGGGCGATAGTCTACGCGGAGGAGTGAGCGGAATGAATGAATATGTGATAATAGGAAACGGTGTCGCCGCCGCCGGATGCATCGAAGGCATTCGGAGCGCCGACTCTGAGGGCAGGATCACCGTCGTATCGGAAGAGAGGCATCCGGTCTACTGCCGGCCGCTCATCTCCTACATGCTCGAAGGGAAGACCGCCCCCGGAAAGATGAACTACAGGGACGAAGGCTTCTATGAAAGGAACGGCTGCCGGGTGATTTACGGAAAAAAGGCCGTGTCGCTGGATCCCGTGAAAAAGAGCGTCGTGCTCGAAGGCGGGGAGGAACTGAACTTCGGTTCGGTGTGCGTCGCGACGGGGTCGTCGCCCTTCGTGCCGCCCTTTTCCGGCCTCGAGACCGTTGAAAAGAAGTTCACCTTCATGACGCTCGACGACGCCGAAGCGCTGAAGAACGCCGTCACAGGGGAATCGTCGGTCCTGATCGTCGGGGGAGGACTTATCGGACTCAAGTGCGCCGAGGGCCTGCACGGGCTCGCCGGGAAGATCACCGTGTGCGACCTGGCCGACAGGATACTGTCGAGCATACTCGACTCCGGATGCGCCGCCTTCGTGCAGAAGCACATCGAAGAGATGGGAATAGAGTTCATGCTCTCCGACAGCGCGACCGGATTCGACGGAAACACCGCGCTCATGCGCAGCGGGAGGAAAGTGAAGTTCGACGTCCTCGTGCTCGCGGTGGGAGTCCGGGCGAACATATCTCTCGTGAAGGACGCCGGAGGAGAATGCGGCAGAGGCATATCCGTGAACGGGAGGGGAGAGACTTCTCTGCCGTGCGTGTACGCGGCGGGCGACTGTACCGAGTGCACCGACATCTCGAGCGGCGCTCGCAGGGTGCTGGCGATACTTCCGAACGCCTATATGCAGGGACACGCGGCCGGCGTGAACATGGCAGGCGGAGAGGAGGACTTCGACTGCGCCGTGCCGATGAACTCGGCGGGCTTCTTCGGCCTTCACGTCATGACGGCTGGCAGCTATGACGGCGAGTGCGACGACATGTCCCCAGAGAGCGGCATAAAGCGGTTCTACGTGAAGGACGGATATCTCACAGGGTTCATTCTTGTCGGACAGACCGAACGCGCCGGGATCTACACCGGCCTGATCAGAAACAGGGTCCCGCTCTCGGAGATCGACTTCGAGCTGATGAAAAAAATACCGAGCAATCTGATTTTTTCTTCAAAAATACGTAAAAAAAGATTCGGCAAGGTGGTAAAATAATATGACGGACATTAAAGGGGCAGATTTCAGAAGCGTTAACGCGCTTGTAAGAAATACTCAGGGTGCCCTGGAGCTCACCGGCTGCAGGGGGCAGCGGTTCATCGCGGCAGGCAGCGCTGGCAGGGAGATCTTCATCCACGGAACGCCGGGGAACGCCCTGGGGGCCTATCTGAACGGGTCAGAGATAACTGTCTTCGGAAACGCGCAGGACGCGGTCGGAGATACGATGAACAGCGGAAAGATCGTCGTACACGGGAATATCGGCGACGCCGCCGGATACGCCATGCGCGGAGGCGCGATCTACGTGAAGGGCAACGCCGGATACCGCGCCGGGATCCACATGAAGGAATACGGCGAAAAGAAGCCCGTCATAGTCATCGGAGGCAGGGCGGGAAGCTTCCTCGGCGAGTATCAGGCCGGCGGCACGATCGCCGTGCTCGGGATCGGCTGCGGCGGACAGCCGACCGTCGGAGACTATCCCTGCACCGGTATGCACGGCGGAAAGATGCTCATCCGCGGCGACATGAGAGAAGCCGGTTTCCCGGAGAGCGTGAGCTGCAGGCTCATCGGAGGGGACGAGCTCGGCGAGAGCGCGGATCATATCCGCGAATTCTGCTCGCTCTTCGGAGCTGACTTCGGGGAGATCACGGCGTCCGTCTTTACCCTTGTGACCCCGGACAGCAGAAATCCCTACAAAAGAATGTATGTGGCTAACTGAACAAGGAGGCTGAAATTGATCTATTCAAAGGACGAGATCATCGAATACGTGCGGGAGGAAGACGTGAAATTCATACGTCTTGCCTTCTGCGATATTTTCGGAAAGCAGAAAAACATCTCGATACTGGCGGACGAGCTGCCCCGGGCCTTCGAGCACGGGATAGCCTTTGACGCGTCGTCGGTCGCCGGCTTCGGGGACGAGTCGAGGTCCGATCTGTTCCTGGCACCCGACCCGTCGACGCTCAAACCGATGCCCTGGCGTCCCGAGCACGGCAAGGTCGTGCGCATGATGTCGGATATAGTGAAACCCGACGGATCGGTGTTCCCGTGCGACACCCGCGCGGTGCTGAAGCGGGAGACAGAGAAGGCGGCCGGCGCCGGATACAGGTTCTTCTTCGGACCGGAGCAGGAGTTCTATCTCTTCTGCCTCGACGAAAACGGAAGCCGCACCCTCATTCCCTACGACGACGCCGGCTATATGGATATCGCCCCCGAGGACAGGGGCGAGAACGTGCGCCGTGAGATCTGTCTCACGCTCGAGCAGATGGGCATCTGTCCCGAAAGCTCGCATCACGAGGAGGGACCCGGTCAGAACGAGATCGATTTCAGGTATTCGGACCCGCTGACCGCGGCGGACGACGCACAGACCTTCAGGACCGTGGTGCGGACCGTCGCCCGACGTAACGGCCTGTATGCCGATTTTTCTCCCAAGCCGCTCGAGAACGCCCCCGGAAACGGCTTCCACGTGAACGTTTCGGTGAGGCCGGACTCAGGCGACGGAGATAGCGGAGGCATGATCCCCGGGATCATGGAGCACATCCGCGAGATGACGCTTTTCCTCAATCCGACCGAGAATTCATATCTGAGATTCGGAAAACACAGAGCCCCGAAGTATATCTCGTGGGGTTTTGAGAACCGGTCTCTGCTGATCAGGGTGCCGGCGGCGCCGGAGGAGTACCGCCGGATCGAACTGCGATCGCCCGACCCTGCTTCGAATCCCTACCTTGCGTTCGCGCTGATCATCGCGGCGTCCGTCCGGGGCATCGAAGAGGGACTTCCGTCTCCCGCTCCGACGTACAGCAATCTCTTCAGAGCCGGAGCCGACGTTACCGGGGCATACGATACGCTGCCTCTGAGTCTCGACGCCGCGCGCGCCGCGGCCAGGAACAGCGGATTCATCCGCTCCGTCATCCCGGAGGAGATAATCGCGGGTTACTGCGGAGAGTGAGCGTCGGGCCGCGAAGGACCGGCCGGCAGCGTTCCGCCCGGCCGGCGCGGGAAAGTCCCGCGGCATGACAGGGGAAAAAACAGGAAAGGAGGATATGCGGTTGAGTCTGAAAGAAAGAGTATACAGCGTTCTTCTGACATCGTCGTCCGAAAAATACAACACCGCCGTATCGTCCGTCCTGCCCCGGTCCAGATTCGACCCGGTGAAGATCGTCCCCGATGTCAGCAGCGCCAAAAGGATGTTTTCGGAGCGTCAGTTCGATTTCGTGATTATCAACTCCCCGCTGCCCGACGGCGACGGCCTGCGCTTCGCCGCGGATATCGGCAGCCAGTCGAAAAGCACCGTCCCGCTGATCACGGTGCGGGCTGAATTCTACGATGAGATATACGACAGGGCAGCCGAGCACGGGGTCTATGTACTGTCGAAGCCGACCCCTAAGCCGCTTTTCTCGGAGGCGCTCGACTTTATGGTGAGCAGCCGGGAGCGGCTGCGCATCTTCGAGCAGAAGACGGTATCCGTAGAAGAGAAGATGGAGGAGATCAGGCTGGTCAACCGCGCCAAGTGGCTGCTGATCAACTACCTGAAGATGGAGGAGCCCGACGCTCACAGATACATCGAAAAGCTGGCGATGGACAGATGCGTGCCGAAGCGCGAGATCGCCGCTGAGATAATAAAAACATACGCCTGAAAAAACGCCGGGGCACCTGTACTTCAGCAGGTGCCCCGACGGGCTTTTTTATTTGTCGCGGTCCCTTTGACGCGCCGGGCCCCGGACGGATGTCCGCTGGTCCCGTCGCGGGCGGAGGATCAGTCAGTCCGGTCCTTCCGGATCCTCGGAAGTCTCGACGACAAAAGACTGACGCACTCGTAGTTTATCGTGGATGCCAGCGACGCCAGGGCATCGAGCTGTCCGGGCTCGCCGATGAGCGTGGCGATGTCCCCCTCGGCGGCTCCGAGGCCGGTGACGTCGGCCATGCACATGTCCATGCAGATCCTGCCGACGATCCTCCCTCTGCCTTTCAGCCCGCCCGAAGGCGACCGCAGAACTATCTCCGCGCCCGAATAGGCGCGCAGGAAGCCGTCGGCGTATCCGACGGGCAGGGTTGCGAGTTCGGAGTCGCGCACGGCGGTGAATGTGCCGCCGTAGCCTACCTCCTCGCCCTTCCGCAGCCTGTGGACCTGCGAGACGCGCGCCCGCAGCGCGAGGACCGGTTCAAGCGGCAGCGTGACGTCGGGGGAGGGCGCGAGGCCGTAAAGCAGTATGCCGAAGCGGCAGGCGTCGAACCTGTATTCGGGGAATCTTACCGAAGCGGCGCTGTTGCAGATATGCCGGATCCCCGGGTCGGTCCCGGCCGACGCGAGGGCATCGGAGAGCATGACGAAGCGTTCGCCCTGAAGGCGCGTTCTGGCGTCGGCTTCGGGGGTCCTGTCGTCGGCCCTGGCGAAATGCGAGAACATGCCGTCGATGCGAAGGCCGGGCAGTGCTCCGAGCGACACGATCTCGCCCGTCGAGCGGCGTACGTCCTCCGGGCAGAACGCCGGGAATCCTATGCGGTTCATGCCGGTGTCGACGGCTATGTGTATGCCGAGCGTGCCGCCCTGCAGCGCGTCCGACAGTTCTCTTGCGTATCCGTACGACATGCAGGCCTGGTCGATCCTCCGCTCCGCGATCAGCGGCGCGAGCCGCGGGTCGGACCGGCCGAGAATGAGGATTCCGGCGTCGGTCCCGAAGTGGTCACAGAGGCCTCTCACCTCGAGCGCTTCGTGCACCGTCGCGACGGCAAACATGCGGCATCCCTCTTCGAGGAGCAC
>JAFWWR010000298.1 GCA_017518025.1 Clostridia bacterium | reverse complement strand
GCATCGACCTGGAGCGCGAGAAGGAGCCGGAGATCTACGACGCCGTCAGATTCGGAGCTCTCCTGGAGAACGTCATCGTGGACGAGGCGGGCGTGCCCGACTTCCACGACGGCTCCCTGACCGAGAACACCAGAGCCGGCTACCCCGTGGACTTCATCGCCAACGCGGCGATCCCCGGCGTGGGCGGCCAGCCGAAGACCGTTATCTTCCTCACTGCGGACGCATTCGGCGTTCTGCCTCCCATCTCGAAGCTGGACGAGGACATGGCGATGTACCACTTCGTCTCCGGCTACACCAGCAAGCTGGCGGGCACGGAGCGCGGCATCACCGAGCCCGTCACCACCTTCTCCACGCTGTTCGGAGCGCCCTTCTTCCCGCTGAATCCGTCTGTTTACGCCACCATGCTGGGCGAAAAACTGAAGGAGACCGGCGCAAACGTGTTCCTGGTGAACACCGGCTGGTGCGGCGGCGCGGCGGGTACCGTGCCGAGAATGAAGCTCAGCTACACCCGCGCCATGGTCACGGCGGCGCTGTCCGGCGAGCTTAATGACGTTGAGTACACCGTGGACCCGATCTTCAACGTCAACGTGCCGAAGTCCTGCCCCGGCGTTCCCTCCGAGATCCTCGATCCGAGAAACGTATGGACGGACAAGGCGGCGTACGAGGCGTCCGCGAAGACTCTGGCAAAGAAATTCGCCGAGAACTTCGCATCGAAGTACCCCGATATGCCCGAGAACATCGTAAAAGCCGGCCCCAGAGCGTAAAACCGTAAAATAAGAGCCGCCGCGTACCCGTCGAGGGGAAACGCGGCGGCTTTTCACGTTGCCGATGCGACCTTTCTTCTTTTTTCGGTTTTTTCTTGACAAAAGTCCGTTTGCATGATACAATTATCCTCGAATAAGTATGTGTGTCCGACCGACGGCGTCAGCCGGCGGAATCGGCTATCCCATAACAGTCCGGTCGCGCTTTACCGGCGCGGTCTTTCAGAAAAAGGAGTGCGAGCATGGCAAAAACAAACGCACCGAAACGAAACGTATTTTTGATCGCGGCGCTTATCCTTCTGTGCCTCACCCTGGTGAGCATGAGTCTGATGAGCGGGATGTTCGCCCGTTACACCACGAAATCGGCGTCGAACGATACGGGTCGTATCGCGAAGTTCAGGGTGACGGGGAACGGATTTACCGACGCGGTCACGTTCAACGTAAAAATGAACCCGGGCGATTCGCAGGAAAAGACGCTCTCCGTCGTCAACGACAGCGAAGTCGCCGTGAGATATACCGTAACCGTCGAGAACGCCACGGATAATCTGCCGCTTCAGGTCACGGGGACGTCTCTCACCGGGACTCTGGCTCCCGGCGCGGATCCTGCCGACGTTACCTTTAACCTTGAATGGCCTGCCGGCAAAAACGACGCGGCGTACAGCGGAATGCTCGACAACATAGTCGTGACAGTCACGGCTGTCCAGGTCGACTGAGGGGTGATAGTATGAAGAAAGGCGAAAATAAGAATTTCGTAAGAAATCTGTACCTCATCGCTTCCATCGTTCTCGCCGCGGTGCTGATATTCACCGTGGGCGTAGTGGTGGCGCGTTTCACCACCGGCGGCACCAGCCCCGAAAACGTGGTCGAGGCGGGGAACTTCTACTTCACTTCCGACCTTCTGAAAGAGGGCGGCGCGGAGATCGAACTCAACCCGGGCACCTTGACCGTCAGCTTCGAGCTCCGCAACAGCGCGGACAAGCTCAGATTTGCCGACGTTGACGTGAATTATACCGTTTCCGCCGAGGGCGGCGCGACCCTTGGCGTGACGGAAGGAACGCTCGCAAAAGACGCGAAGAGCACAGAGACGGTCACCCTTTCCGGACTTGCGGACGGCGGCACGTACACCGTCACCGCGGAGGGTCACACCGGCTCCGGATCGGGCAAGGGCTTCACAAAGACCCTCACCGCCACCTTCAAGGTAGGCACGGAGACCGCCGCCGCTCATAAGTGGCTCAGGGCCGACGACGATTACGTCGAACTGACCGTCTGGACCGAGGGCAACGTGACGGGCAGCTGCGTTATTACGTATCCCGAGGGACTTATCCCGGACAACACCGATCCCGCCATGGCGGGCTGGACCACCGGTCCGTCGTCCGGCACCGACGGTGCGAGCTTCACCGTCGCCGATTCGTCTCACGTTTACCGCTTCTTCGTCCCCGACGGCCGGTCACTTCAGGCCGACGACTTCACGGTCACCGTCGGAGGAACGTCCGCAGACGTGAAGAATCCGGTCCCGACGCCGTGACGATGGAATTCTCGCTGAAAATGGTCGAGGAAAAGGAGGAAGAAACGAGTGACTGAGATC
>JAFWWR010000297.1 GCA_017518025.1 Clostridia bacterium | reverse complement strand
TGCCGAGTACACCAACGACGGCCTTCACCTTCTCGGCCCCGCCTACCTCGTCTGGCGCGACGCTATCAAGCCATATGTGAAGTAGCAAGTCTCAAAACCGCGAGCGGCGATCCCATCGCCGCATCCGGTGAATCCGAGCTTCTCCTCGGTGGTCGCCTTTACGTTCACCCGGGACGGGTCGATATCCATAACCCGGGCGGCCTCCTCGCGCATCAGGTCGATGTAGGGCGAGAGCTTCGGCCGCTCCGCGACCAGGGTCACGTCGGCGTATTCCGGCTCGAACCCCTTTTCTCTCACCATAGCGACTGCGCGCCGCAGGATGTCGCGGCTGTCGGCGTCTTTCCACGCGTCGTCGGTGTCGGGAAAGATCCTTCCGATATCAGGCAGGCCCGCCGCGCCGAGCAGTGCGTCGGTCAGCGCGTGGAGCGCCACGTCGCCGTCGGAGTGGGCCAGGAGCCCGAATTCGCAGTCGATCCCGACTCCGCAAAGGACGAGACGGCGCCCGGGGGCCGTGCGGTGTACGTCGTATCCGTGTCCGATCCTCATTTCCTGCCGTTCTCCTTGTCGGATTTTTCTCTCGCCGGCGCGGCTCTTTTCTCGCGGTCTTTCAGGATCGCCTCGGCGATGACCGCGTCGGCGGGGTACGTGATCTTGATATTCTCTCTGCCGCATTCCACCAGCTTGACCTTGAACCCGAGCCGCTCCACCATCATGCAGTCGTCCGTGACCTCCGCGCCGTCCTTAATCGCAGTATACATACCGGCGCGGTACATATTTGCGAGGAAGATCTGCGGGGTCTTGACCATCCATACGGATTCCCGGTCGAGGGTCTCGGCAATCAGCCCGGAGGAGTCGGACCTTTTCAGGGTGTCCGTCGCCTTTTCCGCCGCGGCGGCGGCTCCGTGGCGCACGGCCTCAAGGAGCACTTTTCCGATCAGCTCTTCGGTGACGAGGCATCTCGCCGCGTCGTGGACCGCGATATATTTCGACTCCGGATCCACCGCTTTCAGCGCGGCGGCTGCCGACTCGCGCCTGGTGGCGCCGCCCGGGACCACGGTGAGCTTTTTTGTGAGCTTTCCGTCGAGGATCGACCTGCATTCCTCGACGTCTTCCTCGCCCGTCGCCACGATGATTTCCGTCACGTCGTCGCATCCGTCGAAAGCCAGGGCGGACCTCAGCACCGCGGGAACGCCCCCGACAGGGAAGAACTGTTTTTTGACGGTCCCGCCGTCGGAAAACCTCTCGCCGGAGCCGGCGGCAAGGATCAGCGCGGACGTCGGCCGCTTCGCGGTCAGCGCGTCGGCCGCCGAGTTCAGGAACGATAACAGTTTGCCCACGTCTTACGCCTCCTTCCGCCGTAAATTGCCTATAGATACCCTAATTATACCACACGCGGGCGAATTATTAAATATTATTACAGAAACTTGTATAATTTTTTTGAAACGGGCGTGAAAAAATCGCTCCCGTTCTTGATAAATCGGACGTTTTCTGCTATTATTTAGTGTGATAAATCAAAAGAGGAGCGGCTCTTATGTTTGAAGACGTAAAATCCAAAAAAGTATTTGAGTTTTTCGAGGCGATCTCCCGTATCCCCCGGGGCTCGGGCAACGAGGCGGGGATCGCTGACTATATCTGCGGATTCGCCGCGGAGAGAGGACTTGACGCGTACCGCGACGGGGCGAACAACGTCTTTGTGACGAAGGAAGCGTCTCCCGGACGGGAGAGCGCGCCGTCGGTGGTGCTCCAGGGCCATCTCGACATGGTCTGCGAGGCGGACCCCGGCACGGAGCACGATTTCACGAAGGATCCGCTGAAGCTCGTGCAGGAGGGAGATATCCTCTCCGCCGAGGGGACCACGCTCGGCGCCGACGACGGCGTCGCCGTGGCGATCATGCTCGCCCTGCTCGATTCCGACGAGGATCTCCCCCGGATCGAGTGCCTTTTCACCACCTCCGAGGAGGTGGGACTCGACGGGATGAAAGCGTTCGATATGGGACGGATCAGGTCCCGGATGATGATAAATCTCGACTCCGCGGAGGAGGGGATCGCCACCGTGTCCTGCGCCGGAGGCGTGCGGACCGATATCAACCTCGATATGCCCCTTGCTCCCGCCGACGGATGGGATTTCTATAAGACGTCCGTCTCGGGCCTTTTCGGAGGCCATTCCGGCGAGGATATCGCCCTCGGCAGGACCAACGCCGTGGACGCCTCCGCCACGATCCTGCGGTTCATCTCCGCCTCATCCGACGTTCGTATCGTCTCGTGGTCCGGCGGCACCAAGGACAACGCCATCCCCCGCTCCTGCGAAGCGGTCTTCGCCGTTCCCGCGGGAACGGACCCGCAGGACGCGTTCGACGAGGCGGTGTACGTGCTGAAGACCCGTCTCACCGACGACGACGCGGGCTTCAACGCGACTCTTGACAAAGCGTCTCCCCATGATGCCGCAGATGTTGCCTCTTCCCGCCGGCTGATCGACCTTATGTCCCAGCTCAGGAGCGGCCCCCTCGAGAAAGAGCGCGGCATGAGCGACATGGTGGAAACCTCGTACAACGTGGGTGTGATGAGGACCGGCGGAGGGAAGGCGAAGATCACCCTCTCCTCCCGCTCCTCCGTCTCGGAGAAGCTTGACGACCTGGAGCTGAAGCTCTCCGCGCTGGGCCGGCTCGCCGGAGGAACCGTGGTCCACAGGAACAGATACCCCGGCTGGAAATACAGGGAGGGGACGGAACTCCAGAAGCTGTACTCCTCCGTCTTCGGGAAGATGTACGGCAGGAAACCGGTCATCACGGGCATCCACGCGGGCCTCGAATGCGGCCTTGTCAGCGACGCCATCCCCGATATGGATATAATCTCCCTCGGACCGAACATCAAGGACCTCCACTCCCCCAGCGAGACGCTGGAGATCCCGACTCTCGACCGGCTGTATCAGCTGGTGGTACGGATGCTCGGGGAGATCCGATAAAAGAAAGGATAGCTGAAAATGAAAGCAGTAGTAACGGTAATCGGCAAAGACACGGTGGGCATCCTCGCCAAGGTCAGCGCGGAGTGCGCCGCCCACAACGCCAATATCATAGACGTGACGCAGTCCGTCATGCGCGATATGTTCACCATGATCATGCTCATCGACATCAGCGACCTGTCGTCCGATTTTTCATCCCTTGACGCCGCGCTCCAGAAGCTGGGCGACGAGATCGGCATGAAGGTCCACGTGATGCACGAGGACATCTTCAATTCCATGCACAGGATCTGATTTTTCCGGAGATTGCGATGATAAACACGAAGGACATACTTGAGACGATCAATATGATCGACAACGAGAACCTTGACGTCCGCACCATAACCATGGGCATCTCGCTCCTGAGCTGCGCGGACAGCGACGCGGACCGCGCCGCCGCCAAGGTCTACGAAAAGATCACCCGCACCGCCGAAAAACTGGTGGAGACGGGGGAATTCATCGAAAAAACCTACGGGATCCCGATAATCAACAAGCGGATCTCCGTCACGCCGGCGGCGATGCTGGCGGCGTCTTCCGGGGAGCCCGTGAAGTACGCCCGGGTCATGGACCGCGCGGCGCGGGAGCTCGGCGTGAATTTCATCGGCGGCTACTCCGCCCTGGTACAAAAGGGCTTTTCCGCCGGCGACAGGGAGCTGATCGAATCCATCCCGGAGGCGCTGTCCGTCACGGATTTTCTGTGTTCCTCGGTGAACGTGGGCTCCACCCGCGCGGGTATCAACCTGGCCGCCGTCAGGCTCTTGGGCGTGGCGGTCACGCACACCGCCGCGGCCACGGCGGACAACGGCGGCC
>JAFWWR010000296.1 GCA_017518025.1 Clostridia bacterium | reverse complement strand
CGTAAACTGAACCACGTCGCATACGACGGCGTGATCTGCCTCTACACCTGCCCTGAGGATTCCGAGATGTGGAAGCCCGCAGAGGAGATCCTCGGCGGATACATCTGCTCGGATGCTTCTCACGGTGATCCCACCATCCACGCTCTGTTCCCGGATGCTGATTCCATCACCGAGGACAACATGGCAGCGGCAGTCCTTGCGGCACTCGAAGGTATCGATGGCGCAGAGGTCGGCTTCTCCTGGTTCGAAGACGGCTATGCAGGCGTTTATCTCACCAAGTGGAACGAGAACGTTCTCGAAGCTACCGACGTATTTGAGGTAGTCAGCAGCGTCGCTGACGTTGACGCTCCCGTTCTGTCTGCCGAGCATCCCGTTCCCGTGGAGCCGGACACCGATCCTACTCCCGACAATATCGGCGTTGCCTATGAGGGCGAAACCAGCGGCATCAAGATCTCTTACGCCAAACTCTTTGAAGAAAACGGCGCGGATATCCCCGCAGCAGGCGGAGTAGGCGCGCACGGCGGTCACGAGACCAGGATCGTCCGCACCGAGAACGGTACGTACGCGACCTACATCACCACCGCCACCGGCGAGGCGTCCGAAGAGCATCCTCTCTGGTTCCAGGGCGTCGCCACGTTCAGCATCATCAAGATAACCTCCGAGGGATTCCACGTGATCTTCACCGACGAATTCCCCCAGGCGGCGGGCAGCTGCACGCCCAACGTCATCAACGCAGGCGACGGCAAGGTCTACGTGACCATCATCTGCGACGACAAAGACAGATACATGAGCACCATGGGAACGGACGAATTCACCAACGGCGTGTGGCTTGCCGTCTATGAGGTAGACACCGCCACCGACGAGGTCACCGCTCCCGAGGCGCCGACCCTCATCGACCACGAGACTACTCCTTTCCAGGACCACGGCTACGGCTACACCCAGCCGATCCTTGACAAGGAGCATGGCAAACTCTACGCCGTCACCTGCGGCGGCGAGGCTCCCGGCTATCTCGCATGGTTCATTTACGACCTTGAGACGAAGACCTGGGATACCGAGTGCTACACCGTTGAACTCTTCACCAGAAGATGCTACATCAACGGCTACCCGGACGGAAACGGCGGATTCTCCATCGTGATCGAACGCTGCGCTCCCGTAAGCGCGCTCACGGAAGCGACCGGATTTGCTTTCACTCAGACCTCCGGTTACACCTGGGACGCTCTCTACCTGATGCACATCGCCGACCCGACGGTGGAAGAGGTCACTGTTGATACGATCATTGCCGAGCCGAATTACACGGCGGAGGGTTACAAAAACAGCGGCAAGAACCGTGTGGACAACGCCTCCCACTACGGCTCACAGGGATGCACGTATCTCGACACGGATAACAATCTCCACGTAATCTATACCCAGGGCATTGGTAACGAAGGCAAGACCTACGTGTACCATGACATCTACACCCTGGACGGCACGCAGACCTATCATAAACTGCTTCCGACGTCTCTGGTTCCGAAAAACGGCGGGCGTCCTTCATACAGGGGCTTCGCAATGACTCAGGGACCGGACGGCACGTTCTACGTGATCTATCTCTCCGGAGGCACCTCCTCCACGACCATCGACATATGGTCCTCCCCTGCGACTGACGGAAAGACGTTCAGCAAGGTCGCCGACATCAGCGGTCACGAGATCGTTATGGAAGACGGATCGACTCCCAAAGTTGAAAAGCCCATCATCGGCAACTCCAGGAACTTCTCCGTCCGCGACGGTATAATCGCCCTTATGGCTCATACCGGTGGAAATCCGGACGACAGGTACTACTACTTCTCGATCGAAGTCCCCGGATACGAGGGCTGATAGTCTGAAGTAAAAAGAATGACACCGGGCGGCAATGACCGTCCGGTGTCTTCATAAAAGCGATTTTTATCCCCCTGAGACGGGGAAACGGAGGAAAATGACCGAGATGAAAAGATTTTTGTCCCTTTTTGCCGCCGTGCTGATGCTTCTCTCGGCGCTCACGGTTTTCGCGTCGGCTGAGAGCGAGCTTCCGTTCCGGGACGTGCCGGAAGGGAAGTGGTATTATCCGCACGTCCTCTCCATGTACCGCCGCGGACTCATGGAAGGCGAGTCGCCCACGTTTTTCGCGCCGCGCATCCCGATGACCCGCGCGGAATTCGTCACGGTCCTCTCGCGGGCGGTGGGCGCGGACGTCGAAGGATGCTCATCCGTCCTCGCCGGAGTATCCGACGCGGACGAGGACGCCTGGTACGGCGACGCGCTTGGCTGGGCGATACGCGAGGGATTTGTCAAAGGGTACACCGACGGTACGGTGAAGCCCGACGCGCCCATCGTGCGGCAGGAGATGGCGGTCCTTCTGGGACGGTATCTCCGGTATATCGGCGCGGAGCTCCCGGACAACAGCGTGACCGACGCGTTCACAGACGCCGCGTCGTTCCCCAAATGGGCGAGGGGAGATATCGATCTTCTGAGACGTTCCGGCGTCGCGCAGGGCGATG
>JAFWWR010000295.1 GCA_017518025.1 Clostridia bacterium | reverse complement strand
TTGAACGGACGCGTCCGTTATGCACATCCTAACTCAGTTTATATTATAACGCATGAAACGTAAATTGTCAACCCCGGGGCGGAAACGGCGTCCCTCTCATCTGAAAATGAGAAAAACCAGAAATACCGCGGCGGCGGAGATCAGGGCTCCCGCGGCGAAGGCGATGAATCTGTCCCGCAGCCCCCTTCGCCCCTCGCGGGGGTCGTATTCCGGCAGGGACTCGCCGGAGATCAGACGGCGCACCTCCTCGTCAAGCGCCGTCCGCCTCCCGCCGGAGACCGCCGGGTCGTACCCGCGGCGCAGGACGAAATACGCCTCGTCGAATACGTCGCTCTCCGTGTTTTTCACGTGGTATATCCTTCTCTCGCATCCGCGTATCATATCCTGCGTACCTCCATCCTGCCGCGCGATCCTTTTCAACTCCATTTTCGCCTTATTTTCCGGGCGTATTCATCCGCGCCGGCCCGGAGCGCGACAAAAACGGCTTTTTTTCGGGAAATAATTGACAGTTTCGATTAAATATGGTAAAATTTAACATAACAGGGCGCAAAAGGGAAAATATGCGCCGCAAAGGAGGTCGCGATTATGAAATCACTGGGCATCATAAGAAGAGTCGACGAGCTGGGACGGATCGTCCTTCCCGTCGAGACGAGAAAGCTCATGGGACTGGAGACACGGGACGGAGTTGAGATCTTCGTGGAGGACGACAGGATCATCCTGAAAAAATATCAGCCGTCCTGCGTGTTCTGCGGCGAGGCCGACGGAGTGGTCGACTTCAAGGGAAAGAAGGTCTGCAAGACCTGCATCGAAAAACTGAAAAACCTCGACTGAAACGGGGAGACGGGAGATAATATGGCAGCAAAAAACAGAAAAGACGCAGATCCGCGCTACACGTGGGATCTCACGCAGATCTACCCCTCTAAGGAGGAATTTGAAAAGGCGCTGAGCGAGGCGGAGGCCGAGATCGGCGAGGTGGCCGCGCTGAGCGGCAAGCTGACCGGGAGCGCGGGCGAGCTGAAGGCCGGCCTCGACAGGTTCTACGCGCTCAGCGAAAAACTGGAGCGGGCGTACTGCTACGCCATGCTCCACAGCAGCACCGACAACGGCGAGCCGGAGTATCAGGACATGGAGGGCCGCGCCATGCGGCTGTTCGTGGCGTTCTCCGCCGCGACCTCGTTCCTCGCCCCCCGGATACTCGCCCTGCCGGAGGACGTGCTGAACGGCTACGTGGACGCGCCGGAGCTGAAAAAGTACCGCCATTTCCTCGACGACATCCGCCGGGGACGGGCGCACACTCTTGACGAGGGCCGGGAGGAGCTTCTTGCCCGCATGAGCGAGGTGGCGAGGGTCCCGTCGGACGCGTTCAATATGTTCGAGTCCGTGGATATGAAGTTCCCGGACGTGAAGAACTCCGCGGGAGAGGCGCTTCCCATGTCCCACGGCGCATACGGAATGTATCTGGAGAGCTCCGACCGGACTCTGCGGAAAAACGCTTACGAGGCCATGTTCGGCGAGTTCAAGAAATACGAAAACACCTTCGCGGCGCTGTACGCCGGGCAGGTTAAGACGGACGTCTTCGTCTCCGACACCCGCGGCTTCGGCTCCGCCTGCGAGGCGGCGCTGTTCGGCTCCAACGTGCCGACGGAGGTCTACGACCGCCTTATCGACGCGGTCCACGGCGGCCTGCCGGCTATGAAAAAGTATCTCGGCCTCAAAAAGCGCGCCCTCGGCGTGGATGAGCTCGAAATGTACGATCTCTACGCCTCCGTGGTGCCGGAGGTGGATTTTTCCGTTCCCTTTGAGGACTCGAAGAAGTACGTTCTCGGCGCAGTCGCCCCTCTTGGAGAAGAATACAGGTCGCTTATCGAGCGGGCGTACGCCGAAAAGTGGATGGACGTTTACGAAAACGCCGGCAAGACCACCGGCGCATACTCCCTGGGGGTGTACGGAGTCCATCCGTTCGTCCTGCTGAACTACACGGACACTTTGGACGACGTCTACACCGTGGCGCACGAGCTGGGGCACTCCATGCACTCCTATTTCTCGAACCGGGAGCAGGACTTTGCGAACCACGACTACCATATCCTGGTGGCGGAGGTGGCGTCCACGGTGAACGAGGTGCTTCTGACACGCCATCTGCTGGAAACGGAGACCGACCCGAAGCGCCGCGCCTACGTGCTGGGGCGGTATCTGGAGGGATTCCGCACCACGGTGTTCCGTCAGACGCTGTTCGCCGAGTTCGAGAAGCTGGCGCACGAGGCGTTCCAGAACGGGCAGACCCTCAACGCGGAGGCGCTCTGCAAGCTGTACCGGGATCTCAATCTGCTGTACTACGACGGCGCCAACGTCTGCGACCTCCACGGCATCGAGTGGGCGCGGATCCCGCATTTCTACAGGTCGTTCTACGTGTATCAGTACGCCACGGGGTTCAGCTCCGCCGTGGCGATCGCGGACTCGATCCTCTCGACGGGAGACCCGTCGCTGTACCTGAAGTTCCTGACTCTCGGCGGCTCGGATTACCCCATCGAGGAGCTGAAGGTGGCCGGCGTGGATCTCACCTCGCCCCGTCCCGTTGCGGACGCCATGGCGGAGTTCGCCCGCCGTGTGGACGAGCTGGAACAGCTGATGTGACCCCTGATCAACAAGACAGGCGCGGAGTCGTTTCCGCGCCTGTTTTTTCGTCCCCGCCGCGATATGTGAAAAAAGATGAGCCGCGGTTGCCCGCGGCGGGGATAAAAAGCAGATCCCCGGCGTGAGCCG
>JAFWWR010000294.1 GCA_017518025.1 Clostridia bacterium | reverse complement strand
GTCCGCGTCAGCGAGCGCGGAGTCACCGACAACAAAAAATCCGTCATCAAGCGCGACACGGTCATCCTGACGGACAGCCAGGGCCCGGACGTGCCGTGCGAATACAGAGTCAATATGCTTTTCGCCGGATCGGTCATCCTGTCCGGTACCTGCCGCATGATAGTCACCGCCTGCGCAGATGATACTCTCATCTGTATGAAGGAGGGCGGCATCATCGTCCCGTCGGGGGAAAAACTCCCCGTTATCGAAAAATACGAGAACTCTTGCAGAACGAGCAATCTTTTCATGCTCGGGATGGTGGTCATCGTCAGCGTTCTGGCGTTCGTTATGAACAGATCCGGAGGCCTCACCGACACGTTTTTTGAGATGCTGTCCCTTGCGGCGGCGTCCATGACGACCTATTTCTCCGCCGTGTGCTACATAATGGTCGCCGTACCCGTCAGGGAAGCGGCAAAAGGGAAAAAGGCGGGAGCAGAAACCGGCCGCGCCTACCTCAAGGACTGCAGCTTCGTTGAGGCGGTCGCCGGGGTGGACCGCATCGTGGTGTCCGACAGTTCGTTCTACAAGAGCGGAGACGTGACCTTCACCTCGTTCTATCGCGACGGGACCCTTTTCGAGGCGGGAAAGGGAGACCCGGAGACCCTTATAAACCTCCTGTCCGCCACGGTATGTTCCGTGTCCGACGACCGCGCGCTGAAAAGCGGCGCGGAAGAGGGACGCAACTCAAGGAAGGTCCTCGTCGAGAAGATCGCCGGGTCCGCGTCCTCGATCCGGGGCAAAAAAATAAGATCCGACTTTCCTGTTGTGGACCACGTTGAGACCGTGGAGTCCTGCAGGACCGTCAACACGTCCGTGATATACCGCGGCGCCAGTCTCGACGCCGTCGTGAGCGGCGATCCCGCCGCCGTTCTCGCCATGTGCGACCGGGCGCTCGTCGGCGGAGAGAACGTGTTTCTTTCCGACGCCGAGAGAGAAAGAATATCCCGCGAGGCGGACGCCGCGCGCGGCAGGGGAGAGATCGTCCTCGCCGTGGCGTCAAGGATCTCCCCGAGCTCCACGATCCAGCACGTTACCCTTGTCCACAGCAGAATGAGGTTCGAGGGCTTCGTCACCGCCCGTGAGGAACTGGCGGCGGAGGACGGAAGCGTCGCGGCGCATCTGCGCTCGCTCGGGATCAAAACGGCGATCCTGTCTGACGACCCCGAACTGGACCTGAATCTTCTGTCCCGCGGCGGCGTCATCAGCAAAAACGCCGTTCTTCTCAGCGCGGCGGAGCTGGCGAAGGCCGGATCCGTCCCCGAGGGGGACTTTATAGTCCGGGTCCCTTCTTACGAGGATAAAACGCTCAAAAAGACGCTGATCTCCGATATGAGATGCTCCGCTGTCGGAAAGATCATAAGCTTCGGCGAAAAAGTTGCCGTGGTCACCAGAGAAGCCCTTGACAGCCGCATGATGAACGGCTCCTCGGTCGGTATCGCCGTGAGCTCCGACCGGTACAGACCGATCCCGCAAACGCTGAAAAGAAGAAGCGGCATCACCGTCTATCCGGCCGCCGGAGGGAACTCCGGGGGATTCTCGGAGTCATTCCGCGTCATCGCCGGGTGTATCCGTTCCCTTAACAACATCTCCGCGGCGATGATGTACGTCATTTCGTCCCAGACGGCGAGGATAATCTGCGCCGTGGCAGCGGCGTTCCTCGGGGCGGGGCTGAACAATCCCGTGGGGATCCTGACTCTCGGCCTTATTTTCGACTTTTTCGCCGTGATCGCAATGGCTTTCTCCAGAAAGGAAGAACTGACGAGAGAGAGCGACGGCCACTCCGGCAAGAAATTCGTCTCCGGCGTCGTTTACGGCGCGGTGTGGGGCGTTCTCTGCAGTCTTGTTCCCGTGGCGGGCCTGTTCGAGAAGAACAGATATCCCATGACCGCCGGGGCGTCGTCCGCGGTGATGATCGCGATGCTGCTGTGCCAGCTCACCTCTGTCAGCGCGTATATCGCCGACGGATTTTCCCCGAAAAAATACAGACCGGGCAGGGCTTACGTGTGTTACGGCGCGCTGACGGTTTTGCTTTGCGTCCTTCTCGTCGTGTCCCGCAAAGTATGCTCCGTTTTCGGAGACTCGCTGCCGCCGGTCTCCATGATCGTGGCGGCGCTCTCGTCCGCCGTCGTCCTCTTGGCCGCATCTTTCGCGACGAAGAAGATCCTCGCGCGAAAAGAAAAGAATATCAAATAACGGCCCCTTTGCGGGCCGTTTCGGTTGTTCCGGCTCGTCCGGATGGGTTTTAAGTCAAAAATTGACTTTTATGGAGCGAATTCACGATTTTTTCTCTTGAAATTTTGCTCACAATGATATATAATATATTGGATTATGTCGGCGGCGTTTGTCCGCCGTCTGCTAGCGTCTTCGGAAAGGGTAATAACATGGACGAATCTAACTGCACACACGACTGCTCCACCTGCGGCGCGGATTGTTCCTCAAGAAAGAGCGAACCCGCATTCACACCGCTCGGGGACGGAGCGAGCGTTAAAAAGGTAATAGGCGTCGTCAGCGGCAAAGGCGGAGTCGGGAAGTCCCTCGTGACGTCTCTCCTCGCTACCGCGATGAGACGCAGGGACTACAACGTCGGCATTCTTGACGCGGACGTGACCGGGCCGTCGATCCCGAGATCATTCGGACTTTCCGCGGGGATAGATCCCGCCGGAGAGCTTATGCTCCCGAAGAAGACCGTCACCGGCATCGACGTCATCTCGGTAAACCTTCTTCTCGAAAACGAGACCGATCCCGTCGTCTGGCGCGGACCCGTGATCTCCGGCGTGGTAAACCAGTTCTGGGGTCAGGTGTTCTGGAACGACGTGGACTATATGTTCATAGACATGCCTCCGGGGACCGGAGACGTACCGCTGACGGTGTTCCAGTCCATTCCGGTGGACGGCATCATCGTCGTCACCACTCCCCAGGAGCTCGTCTCCATGATCGTCGAAAAGGCGGTCAACATGGCCTCCCTCATGAACGTGCCGATCATCGGCATGATAGAGAATATGTCCTACGTCACCTGCCCGGACTGCGGGCGTAAGATCGAGGTCTTCGGCCCCTCCCGCGCGGAGGACGTAGCTTCAAAACTAGGCGTACCGCTTCTCGCGCGGCTCCCCATGGACCTGACGGTCGCGTCTCTCTGCGACAGAGGCGTCATCGAGCTCTACGAGAACGAGTATATCGACAAAGCGGCGCTTGAGATCGAAAAGATACTTCCGGTCGGGACGACCGAACAATAAACAACTCTGTAAATCAATGTTGCAAAGGAGTAGCATTTATGAAAAAGCAAATGACCAAGGTTCCGTTCAAGGAAACTGAAGAGCAGAGAAAAGCTCTTGAGGCCGTGATCGAAAAGTACCGCGGCACCGAGGGCGCCATGATGCCCACTCTTCAGGAAGCACAGGATATCTACGGATATCTCCCGACAGAAGTTCAGAAGCGCATCGCGCTGGGACTCGGCAAGCCGATCTCCGAAGTGTTCGGCGTCGCCACGTTCTATTCACAGTTCCTGCTCAACCCCAAGGGAGAGAATCCGATCAGCGTATGCCTCGGCACAGCTTGCTACGTCAAGGGTTCAGGCAAAGTTATGGAAAAACTCGAACAGGTCCTCGGCATCAAGAGCGGAAGCATCACCGAAGACCTGAAGTTCAGTCTTGACGCCACCAGATGCATCGGCGCCTGCGGCCTCGCCCCCGTCATGACCATCGGCGAAGACGTTTACGGCAGACTTGATCCGTCTCAGGTTGAAGGAATACTTGCAAAGTATTGAGAGGAAACCAATGAAAATACGGGAACTGGAAGGCCTTCTGTCCGCGGAAGTCCTGACAAGCGATCAGAAACTTCTTGACGGTATAGTCTATAACGCCTGCTGCAGCGACATGATGAGCGACGTTCTCGCATACGTGAAGGATCAGGGCGTTCTGCTGACCGGCCTTGTTAACGAACAGGTCATAAGGACAGCCAGCATGATGGACATGGTGTGCATAGTCTTCGTGAGGGACAAGACTCCAACCGCGGAAATGATCCGTCTGGCGGAGGATTACGACATCGTCGTCATGAAGACCGCGTACCGCGCTTACGAGGCGTGCGGAAAGCTCTATACCTCCGGACTGATCGCCCGGGAACCTCAGGACTGAGCTATGGCGGATAACGTTGTATTTCACTTTGACGTTGACGGAGAGGATTTTTCCTCTGCCGGCGGCGCGTCCGTTACGGTAAAAAAGAAGCTGAGACAGCTCGGCATCTCCCAGGAATACATAAGACGGGTTGCCATCGCGATGTATGAGGGCGAGATCAACATGGTCATCCATGCAAACGGCGGCACCGCCGACGTTATAGTCTCCGATGAGGAGATCAAGATCGTCCTCGCAGACACGGGACCCGGTATTCCGGACGTCTCTCTGGCAATGCAGGAGGGCTTTTCCACCGCCAGAGACAACATACGGTCTCTCGGCTTCGGCGCCGGAATGGGTCTGCCGAATATGAAAAAGTACACCGATACCATGGAGATCGAAACGGAACTCGGGCGGGGAACCACGATAACGATGACCGTGAAGATCGCCTGACCGACGGGAAAGGAGGCAAAACGTGCAGGATTACAAACATTCTGTGTCTCTTGACGTTAATAAATGTAAGGGCTGCACCACGTGCCTTAAAAGGTGTCCCACCGAGGCGATCAGGATCAGGGGCGGTCATGCGGTGATAAACTCGAAACGCTGTATCGACTGCGGAGAATGTATAAAGGTTTGTCCCCACAAGGCGAAAAGGGCGTCCCACGACAGTCTCGACAGTCTGAACGACTTCAAAGTCAGAGTCGCGCTTCCGGCGCCGGCTCTCTACGGCCAGTTTGACAATATTGAGAGTATAGATTATATCATTGAGGGGCTCTACCGCCTCGGATTCGACTACGTATTTGAGGTGGCGGGGGCTGCGGAAATGGTTTCCGCTTATACGAGGATCTATCTCGGCAAGCCGGGAGTAAAGAAGCCGGTCATCAGTTCGGCGTGCCCGGTCATTACCAGAATGATCAACATCAATTTCCCGTATCTTTCCGACAATATCATGCCGATCCTCCCGCCTATCGAGGTAGCGGCCGCGGTCGCGCGCGAGCGGATGCAGGCGGAACTGCCTGACGTCTCCCCGGACGATATAGGAATATTCTTCATTTCGCCCTGCACGGCGAAGGTAAGTTACGTCAAGAACGGATTTGCCGGTTCAAAAAATAACGTGGACCGGGTCCTCTCCATGAGGGACGTTTATTTCCGCCTCATCGACGTAATGCGCGATATCGACGTTCCCGAGCATACCGCGTCCTCCGGGATGATCGGCATCGGCTGGGCGTCCACCGGAGGAGAGTCATCGGCGGTTTTCAACGATAAGTATCTTGCTGCTGACGGTATCGAGAATTGTATCAAGGTGCTGGAACAGATCGAAAACGACGATTTCACGGACCTTGACTTCATCGAACTTGACGCCTGCAGCGGCGGATGCGTCGGCGGAGCAATGACCGTTGCCAATCCGTACATTGCTCAGGCGAGACTGCAGACTCTTAAAAGATATCTTCCCGTGTCTCCGAACAGACCGCAGGATACCGACGTGCCCGAGCGGTTCTTCGTGGACGAGGGCGTCTCCTTCGACCCGGGCCTTCTTCTGTCGGACGACAGGAACGAGGCGATGCGTATGATGAGCGAGATCGAATCGATCACTGCCGAACTTCCGGGACTCGACTGCGGCTCCTGCGGCGCGCCGACCTGTATGGCGTTTGCCGAGGATATCGTCAAGAACGAGACCAGCGCAGACGAATGCACGGTCATCATGAGAGAGATGTTCCACGACTACCTGGCCCGTCATAAGGGCACGACTCTGGCGGAGGAATACAAAGAATACAAGGGTCTTTCCCTGAAGGAGAAGAACGGTCCCGACGGGACCGCGGCTTCGGAATGAAACTTACTGATATTATTGACACCCTTTCTTTGACGGTCGTCGCCGGCGACGCCGAAAGGGAAGCAGAGGGCGTTTACGCCGGGGATTTTCTCTCCCGTGCGATGAGCCATATATGCGCCGACGACCTCTGGATAACCATAATGAACAACGTGAACGTTATCGCCGTGGCTTCGCTCACCGACGCCGCCGCAGTGCTTCTCGCCGAAAACGTGGCGCTCGCTCCCGATGCGGTCGAAGCGGCGAAAGCCAAGGACGTGACGGTCCTTTCATCGGACAAATCGGTCTACGAACTCTGCGCGGCGCTCAGCCGTATCGACGGGCTTTCATGAGCAGGTACGGATACGATCTGCACGTTCACTCCTGCCTTTCACCCTGTGCGGACGATGATATGACTCCCGCGAATATTGCGGGAATGGCGTCGCTGAACGGCGTCACGCTTCTTGCGCTGACCGACCATAATTCCGCAAAAAACTGTCCGCCGTTCTTTGCTCATTGCAAAAAGCACGGCATAGTCCCGGTCCCCGGTATGGAACTCACCACGTCGGAGGACGTCCACGTTATCTGTCTCTTCCCGACTCTCGAATCGGCGCTTGAGATGGACAGGATCGCGGAGGAAAAGCTGGTCAGGGTCAAAAACCGGCCGGAAATATTCGGCAGGCAGATAGTCGTCGATCCCGACGATGAACCGGTCCGCGAGCTGGATGATCTCATAATAAATGCCACGACTCTTGACCTACGGGCGGCTTACGACACGGTGCTGTCTCTGGGGGGAGTGGCATATCCCGCTCATATCGACAGACAGTCCAACGGGATCGTGTCCGTCCTCGGATCTTTCCCGTCCACTCCGCCGTATACGGCGTATGAGCTGAACGACGGATCGAAAAGGGAGGAATACCTCTCCCGTTTCCCGATCCTTTCGGGCTTGAGACACGTCGTCTCCTCGGACGCTCACCATCTGTGGGATATCTCCGACGGGTCAAACGTGCTGGATATTGACGACGAGCCCTATACATCCGATACCGTCCGGCTCCGTCTGATCGATTATCTTCTCGGGAGGTGACGGAAGGTGGAAGAATTCTCTCTTTATGTGCTCGATATCACCATGAACTCCGTGCGTGCCGGCGCAGATAAGATCGACGTTACGCTGGACGACAGGGACGGTATCCTGACTTTCACCGTTGCCGACAACGGCTGCGGAATGACGAAGGAGCAGCTCCGGCGGCTTACGGACCCGTTTTTCACCACGAGGAAGACCCGCGGCGTCGGACTCGGTGTTCCGTTTCTGAAAATGCTTGCCGAACAGACCGGAGGCGATGTGCGGGTGACCTCTGTCACCGCGGAGGAATCTCCGGAGAACCACGGAACGACGCTCACGGCGACGTTCGGCTCTGACCACATCGATTTCATCCCGATGGGGGATCTGGCGGACACCTTCGTGACGCTTATCCAGGGCAATCCCGACGTGGATTTTACGTTTACTCATCGTGTCCGGAACGGGGAAGTGCGTCTCTCCTGCCCGGAGCTGAGGCAGATCCTCGGAGAGGGCGTCCCGCTCTCGAGTTTCGAGGTGCTGGAATGGATAAGGAAATACCTTGCGGAAGGATACGCAGAACTTGAAAAATAAATTTATTGAGATATATAATTTATTTACAAATAGCTAAGGAAGGAAGCAGCAACATGAAATCAATCGAGGAACTGATGGCAATCAAGGAAAGAATGCAGAACAAGGTCTCGCTGAGAAACAGCGCCGACGACGATATCAGAGTCGTTGTCGGTATGGCCACCTGCGGCATCGCGGCGGGCGCGCGCCCTGTTCTCAACGCCTTTGTCGAAGGCGTGAACGAAGCGGGTCTCTCGGACAGGGTCATGGTCACCCAGACCGGGTGCATAGGTATCTGCCAGTATGAACCCGTCGTTGAGGTTTACGAGAAGGACAAGGAAAAAGTCACTTACGTCAAAATGAACGCCGAGAAAGCCAAGGAAGTCATCGAGCGCCACCTCAAAGGCGGTACGCCCGTTGCCGAGTACACCATCGGCGCCGCGACTAAGTAATAAGGAGGACAGGTCGACATGTTTCGTATTCATGCACTGATTTGCGGAGGAACGGGTTGTACGTCCTCCGGAAGCGTCAAGGTCAGAGAAGCCCTTGAGAGAGAAATCAAGGCGAAGGGCCTTGAGGACGAGGTCAAGATCGTACAGACCGGATGCTTCGGACTCTGCGCGCTGGGCCCCGTAATGATCATCCACCCCGAGGGAACCTTCTACAGTATGGTGAAACCCGAGGACGTGCCGGAGATCGTCGAGGAGCATTTCCTCAAGGGACGTCCGGTCCAGAGACTGATCTACAACGAGAAGAATGAGGAAACGCCTCACGCTTCGTCTCTCAACGAGACTGCGTTCTACAAGAAGCAGAAGAGAGTCGCTCTTCGCAACTGCGGCGTTATCAACCCCGAGAGCATCGACGAGTACATAGCGATGGACGGCTACTTCGCCCTCGCGAAGGTGCTGAAAGAGATGACCCCGGACGACGTTATAAACGTCATGAACGCCTCCGGTCTCCGCGGACGCGGCGGCGGCGGATTCCCCACCGGCAGAAAGTGGTCCTTTGCAAAGGCCAGTGTTTCCGACAAGAAGTACGTCGTATGTAACGCCGACGAGGGCGACCCCGGCGCGTTCATGGACAGGTCCGTCCTTGAGGGCGACCCCCACGCTGTCCTCGAGGCCATGGCAATCGCCGGCTACGCTATCGGCGCCGACGAGGGCTGGATCTACGTCAGAGCCGAGTACCCCATCGCCGTCAGAAGACTTCAGATCGCCATCGGACAGGCGAGAGAGTACGGTCTGCTGGGTAAGGATATTCTCGGCACCGGATTTAACTTCGACATCCACATCCGTCTCGGCGCGGGCGCTTTCGTCTGCGGAGAGGAGACGGCTCTTCTCACCTCCATCGAGGGTAAGCGCGGCAATCCCCGTCCCCGTCCGCCGTTCCCGGCTGTCAAGGGTCTCTGGGGTCAGCCC
>JAFWWR010000293.1 GCA_017518025.1 Clostridia bacterium | reverse complement strand
CAGGTGGCCTCAACGGCAGGGATCACGACTTCGGCATGACCGGCGGCGGTAATGACCTCCTGAGGAATGAGGATCTCGTCGCAGACGGAGCATTGAACTCCCGCGGTGAGACCGTCCTCAGTGCAGGTCGCGGGGACTTCGGGATCGATCACAAGAGTGTGGCCGGTGGCGTCCAGGACCTCAGTCTTCGTCTCGCCGCACTTAGAGCACTGATACGTTACGTATCCGTCCTCGGTGCAGGTGGCTTCCTGACGCTCGGCCTCGGTCCAATCGTGACCGTTGTCTTCCTGTTCGATCTCGATCACAACGGGCTCTTCCGCGACAGCAACGTCGCCGCCGCGCTCGTAGGTCGTCACGGTGACCTCGGTCTTGACATACTCGCCGGCGTAGTTGAAGAGGAGAGTTCCGATGACGGTCTCAGCCTCGATCTCAACGTCGGAAGCGAACGCCACGACCACGGCGCCGTCTTCGTCGTTCACGGAGTAGAGGACGTTTGCGAACTCCCCGCCGACGAAGGTGAGCTTTTCGGGATCGTACTCGACGACGTAAACGCCGTTCGTGACGTTTTCGTCCTCGCTGAGCTCGATCTTCACCTCGCCGGAAGCGGCAGTGCCGGAAGCGGAGTTGAGGATCGCGCGATCATATCTTTCGGACGCCTTCACGTCGAACGGTATATCGATCTTCGTGAGGTCCGCGGTCTGATGTTTCGTTTCGGAGGCCGCCGCGTTCAGAGAACCGTCCGCCTCGTTTGCGATCATCGGCTTCGCCGAGAAGGAGATCTCTGAAACGGGGGTGTTCAGCGTGGCGATGCCGTCGCCGATATGGCGGGCGGTGATCGCGGGCTGAACGGGCGCCTTCGCGATCTCGATCTCTTCATCGGAGATCAGGATCTGGAAGTTGTCCACGTTGAGGAAGAACATATCGGTCACGTTGAAGTGACGGATCGCCACGTAAACCTCGCTCTCGCCGATGAAGTCGGAGAGATCGGCTGCGTAGCGGGTCCACTCGCCGGTGGCGATAAACTCATCGGACAGAAGGGTCATTCCGCCAACGTCCGGAGTTGTACCGGCGTAGATGGCGAAGTGCTCCGCCGCATAGTCCGGGTCCTGACCTTTAGCGAATACAGATGCGTAAGCGTATCCTTCGACATCGCTCAGATCGATGGCGGGAGATACAGCCCAGTTGTCGGGGGTGAGGGGTCCTACGTCATTGTCATAGGACTGGGAGTAGAGTTTGCCCACTCCGTCGTATGCGCTTACATTTCCGGTGTTGTCCCAGGCCCAGTTGAAGCCGTCTCCGTCAGCGTCGACGAAGGTCCAGCCTGCCTCGGCGGGATCGGTCTCGAAATCGTCGGTGACGAGAGCCACGGCGTCCGCGAAGGGATCGACCGGTTCCGGCTCGGGTTCGGGCATCGGAACACCGTTCAGTACCTCTACCTGGTCAACGTCGAGGAAGTACATATCGGTCACGTTGAAGTGGCGGATCGCCACGTAAACCTCGCTCTCGCCCACAAAGTCGGCAAGATCGGCAAGGTAACGGACGAATTTGCCGGTAGCGACTTCCTCTTTCGCGGAGATCTGCACCATCTCGTCAACGTTCGGCGTGGTGCCGGCGTAGACGGCGAAGTGCTCGGCGAAGTCGGTGCTATCCTGGCCCTTTGCGAACAGGGACAGGACCGTGTCGCCTTCGACCTCGCTCAGGTCGATGGCGGGAGATACCGCCCAGTTGTCGGGGGTGAGGGGTCCCACGTTGTTGATGTAGGACTGGGAATAGATCATTCCCTGGCCTTCGTAAGCGCCGGTGATCGTCGATCCGTCGCTCCAGATCCAGTTATTGCCGTCCTCGTCCGAGTCGACGAAGGTCCAGCCCTCCTCGGCGGGATCGGTCTCGAAGTAGAAGCCTGTGACGACTTCCGCCTCGTCGAACGGGTCGGGCTCGGGCATATCCTCGGGATCAACAACGGTGTCCATGAAGTCGAGGTTGCCGAACAGGCCGTCGATATTGTCGCCCTCGAAGAAGCCGACGAGGCCGACCTCACCGGTCAGGAAGTCGAGATACCAGACTTCCTTCGTGCTGTTGACCGCGATGACGAGACCCACGTTCACGGGGTTATCTTCTTCGTCGACGTCATAGGCAAAGGTCATGGAAACGTCGTCCTGACCGGCGATCGCGATGCCGGTGTCGAGGACCTGGCTGTAGGAAATACTACCCTCGGCGTAGATCACGTCTGCTTCGTAGAGGACGCCGTCAGTATCGATGATGTAGTAGACGTAGATCGGATTTCCGTCGTCGTTCTCATCGGTGCCGGCGAAGGCGAGGCCCGCCATGCCGGGAATCACGCTGCCGAGATTCCATCCGTAGTAATCCGGGCTTACCAGATAACCGACGGTGGTGGTGAACAGGAACTTGTTCTCGACAAACTCGCCGTCTTGATCAAGGAAGCTCGGGTAGTTTGCCACGTCCTGTGCCGGGTAATCCGAGAAGGTGGACTTGTCGAGCACGCTCAGGGTGGTTTCTTCGCCGGTGCTCATGTCGAGGACCACCGGGGTGTTGCCGATGGCGGCAAGGTAGGTCAAGCCGCCGAGACCGCCGGCGGTGATGGCGCCGGGAGCGGATGCGAAGTGAGTCGCCTCAAGATTGCTAAGATCGAGGTATGAGAAGTAGTCTCCGCTGTCGTCGCTGATCTGAGCGCCGACGGTGGTGTTGACCTTCATGAAATCCTTGACCGTGACGTCAACGGTGGCGGAGAGGTGCTCTCCCAGGTCGTTCACATCCACGGTGGTGACGGTGATCTGCGCTTCGCCGACGCCGACGGCGGACCCGAGTCCGGTCTCATCGACGGTCGCGACGGATTCGTCGGAGGATTCCAGTGTAAATTCGTTGGTCTCGCCAAGTTTGACCTTGACCTTGATCCGGCTCTCGGTGCCGACGTATGCAGTCAGCGACTCGGGCTGGACCTTCAGGACCAGGTCGGTGGCGGGTTCGTACTCATAGAGGCAGGCAACCGGCCACACGTCCGCGCCGAAGTCGCCGAGCACGGCGTTTCTCGCAGTATCGTTCGGGTCGATGCCGTAGAGCGTCGCCACTTCGCCGTTGCCGTCGTAAAGCGCCAGATACAGGAAGTCGTTCTCCACGTCGTAGATCATGGAGGCATGGTTGTCGGAGAGAGAAGCAATGCCTTCGAGTTTGATGCCGGTCTCGCCGAGTTCATAAGCGCTGAGCTCGCCTTCCTGATCGAATTCCAGGATGTAGAGCATGCCGCTTTCGGTCATTGCGAAGTAATCTCCGTACAGATCGGAGCCGTCCTCGTAGAGACCTGCAAACGCAACGGTGACGAGAGGATCGTCGCCGAAGCTCTCGGACATATCCCAGTAGCTCAGGCTTCCGGCCTCGGGATCGATGACATCGATGTAGGTGCCGTTATAGCAGAGACCGAGTACCCGCCCGGAGACGCCCAAGCTTTCGCCGAGCACGTCCGGCACGGGAGCCGCGTCTGTGTACTGCCAATCGGAGACGATGGTACCGTAGTTCGTGATCTCGTAGGTGTCCGCGTCGATGCCGAACATATTCTCGTCGTCGACGGTGTAAAGGGTGTCGCCGACGAGAGCGCCTGCCGCGGTTTCGCCGGCGTCAGCGAGGACCGTCCACTCGGAAGGAGCGGAGGACTCGAAGGAGACTACCCTGGGCATACCCTCGGTATCCTGAAGGATGGCCTTCAGGGAGGCGTTCGGGGCCTCTTCAACGGTGACGTTGACGTCAAAGGTGACGTGAGGCTCCGCCACGGAGGTTGCGGTGACGACTGTCTCGCCTTCGGAGACGCCTGTAACCACGCCATTGGCGTTTACGGTCGCGATATCCTCGTTATCGGAGGACCAGGTCACGGACTTATCGGTGAGAGTCCACGGGAATACGATGGCCTTGAGAGCCGCAGAGGACTGTCCGCGGAGGATATTCAGTTCCTCGGGCTCGACGGTGATGCTGTCAGCCTCGTCCGTGGGCGCGATGAGCGAGCTGGACCTCGGAACGATGAACAGGCCGTTCACCGCCACATAGAGACGGGCGGAGGGGTTGTTCACGTTGAGCTCCGTACCCATGGTCTCGTTCGCTCTTGCGGCGACGCCGGTCTCGGTGTCGACGGTCCACAGATAGTGGTCGTAGTCGCTGTCCCCGTTATAGGCGCTTGCCAGGTAGAGCACGTCTTCGTCGTGGTCCCAGGCAAAGGAGCCGCTGTAGGAATAGTTCCATACGCCAAGGGAGTTCTCAGCTCTCACCGCTTCGACGGCGCCTTCGGCGACGTCATCCGCGTTGAAGGAGTAGAGATACGCATAGCCCGGGCTTTTATTGTTCGCAAGGTAGAAGTTGTTCTCGTCGTCTATGGCAAGTCTGTCGAGAGAGCCGTCGATTCCGGAGACGGTGACGTATTCTTCAAGCTTGCCGGTGGTGAGATCCATGGTGGATATGACGTTGTTCGAGCAGAGCACGTACAGACGGCTGTCGGAGTAGTTGAACGCCATGTCGTAAATAGTTATTTCATCGTCTTCGTCCGCGTACATGCCGACGTAGGAGGTCTCGTCGAGGGCGTCAATGGGAGCCGCGTGGAAGAATCCGTCGTCGCACGCCATGAAGACGTAACCGTCGACGTACTCAGCCGCAAGCACCTTAGCGTCAACTTCGGAATAGACTTCAAGTCCTTCGAATTCGCCGGTGCTGTGGTTGTACCAGAGAGCGTCCGCGTCGATCTCCAGCATACGGTTGCCTGAGCCGGGAGCTTTGGTAGAGGAGGTAAAGCCGAACATCCTGCCGCCCAGATCCTCTTTTGCTCCGCCCAGCTCGACCTCGTACGCGGTCTCGTTTCCGGCGTAGTCAGCCACGAGGATCACCACGGTGTCGGGGAGCTTCACACCCTCGGTATCGAGAGTGATCTCCGCCGTCCCGCCTGCCTCGTCCTGTGCGGGAGCGCCGCCCGCGTAGACCTTGGTGCCGCCCTTGTTGAGCAGAGCCACCGCGGCCACGTAGTTGTTGTCCTTCGCCTTGACGGTGATGGCGCCGGTGATGAGGTCGCGTGCGGCGGACAGCACCTCGGGAGCCGTGTTGTCAAGAGTCACGGTGTAGGAGAGAGCCGCGCCGTTGCCGAGCAGGCCGGAAGCGATGACTTCGGAGAATGCGTCCGCGTTAATGTTCACGGAGGACGCCGTCTGTCCGGCCGCCTTGTTCCAGATAATGCTGTAATACTCGGGAAGAGCGAACAAAGCGACTGTGAATTTATCGCCTTCGCTGAATCCGAGGGAGCTGATCTTCTTACCAACGTTATAGTTCACCGGGTTGGTGTTCTGCCATACGGCCTGATTGACGTTGTAGAAGGGAGCGTAACGGCCGCCGCTGACGGAGCCGATCCAAACGGGCTTGCCCGATTCGTCGAGGATCGCCGCGCCGACGGTACCGATGTTCCTGATAGGAAGATAATTGAAGGATTTGACTGTCGTGTCGTCGGAGAGCGCCAGACGGTCAGCCGGGAAGCTCTCTTCGAGGAAGTACGGGTTGCCCATGTAGGTAAACGCGTCGTCTTCGCCGTAGGACACGGTCATGTAGTTGGAATTTGCGCTGATATAGGGTCTGTTGCCGGTGCCGTACGCCTCATCGACCACGGACGAGCGGTCGAACATGGAGGCGTCTGTCCAGGAACCGTAGTACGCGAGAAGCGGGACGGAGTAATTCACGTCGGGGATCTCGCCCTCTTCGGTGCTGACGGGCTCGATGAAGGTGTAGCCTTCAACGTACGCGCCGCCGGTGTAGTAGTAGTCGAGGAACGCCGTGGTATCATCGGCCAGCTTCACGGTAACGGTGACCGTGGTGGGCTCGGACACTGTGATGGGATCGACGGTCATGGACTTGAGGATAAGATGCGCGTCATAGGACGTGATCGCGCCGTCGTAATCCACGTCGGCGGCTTCAGCCACGAAGGTCGCTTCATCGTCAAGCTTGCCGGTCAGGTAATCGAGGATCGCCTGAGCGTCCGCCGCGTCGGTGACGCCGTCGCCGTTGACGTCGGCGTCGATGGGAGCGTAGCCCTCCACCGGCTCGCCGTTCACAACGTAGGTGACGTCGGCGGGAACAAGCATGGTCGCCGTATCGACGAACATATTGATTCCGTCGGAACCGGCGGGAGCCTGGGTGAAGATATCAGTCCTGAGGGTGTAGTCAACGGGCTCTCCCAGAGGATTGATGGTGAAGGTGTAGGTGTATTCGCCGGTGCGGGCGGGGTCGTCGCCGAGCTCGGCCTTGACCTTGCCGTCACGGGCGCTGTCGGGCATCATAACGGAATTTTCATCCATTATGATATACGCCTTGGCGGAGACCGCGTCTCCCACGTTGGCGAGACCCGAACCGACCTTGAGAACGGACCAGTAGTCGCCGTAGTCGTCAAAGATCGGGTGGGAGGTGGACATCAGGAGGGAGTTGGTCAGCTGACGGGGGGTAAGTCCTGTCTTCTCACAGAGTCCGCTCTCACGGACGTACTGAGCCACCAGAGCCGCCATACCGGCGATCTGAGGCGCCGCCATGGAGGTACCGGACATGACTTCGTATCCGTCGTGTCCGCCGGTCAGCTGGTTGTTCGTATCCCTGTAGAGACCCTGAGTGGAGTAGATGGATCCGCCGGGAGCGGCGATCTCGGGCTTCATGGTCAGGGATTCCGGAACGCCGAAGGAGGAGAAGGAGGAAGCCGTCTGGAAGTCGGTCTTCTCACCGTAGTTGACCTCCAGCCCTTCAGCTACGGTCATTGTGCCGGTGTAGTACACGGTGCCGTCTTCAAGCTCGACCCGCTCGGACTGCGCCTTGATGGCGGCTCCGTCGGCCTGAGTGATGGAAACGGCGGGAGCCGTGTAGCTGTAACCGGTCAGATTCATGTTGATAACGCCGTCGGTGTTGTTATAGATAATTGTGGCGACGGCTCCGTTGGATACTGCCGCGTTGGCCTTCTCATAGAAGGAGGTCTCGCCGCGGGAGCAGATGGCGACCTTGCCGGGGAGGACGGAGGCGAGAGCCGCGAAATCCTCCAGCGTGCCGACGCCGTCGATCATCACGTATTCAAGCTCGCCGAGGGAGGCGATGGACGAGATGGGCTCGTTGCCGTAGGAAGTCTCGGAGTAGAATACGGACAGATCACCGAAGTACAGGGGCTTGCCCGTCTGACCGCTGTTGTCGACGGAGGCCACCGTCAGAGCGTTGTGGAACGTTCCGGGGCTGCCGCCGGTGCCGTTGCGGTTGTCGTCGATATAGAGCAGACCTCCGTAGAGGTCATCATTCAGAGGAGAGTCGTACCAGTGACCGCTGTTGCCGGCGGAGATGGAGACGACCATTCCCTTCTCGACCAGTCCGTTGAGCACGTCCTCGTAACCGTCGGAGAAGGAGAAGCCCTGGACCGAGGAACCGAGAGACAGGTTGCAGGAGTCGCACCCGAGGATAATGGCGTCCTCGATGGCGACCATGTAGTCCGAATCGTATGCGCCGCCGCCGGAGCCGAACACCTTCATGGTGACCAGCTGCGCGTCGGGAGCGACGCCCTGCACCGCCACGGTATCGAGAGCGGAGACGTAGCCGCCGTCGCCCGCGATATACTTGTTGGCGGTGGCGATACCGGAAACGTGAGTCCCGTGCTCGCTCTGGGTATCGTTTTCGTGGACCACGTCATAATTCTCGTCGACGTAGTTGTATGCGTAAGGGATCTTCTCGCTGACGTACGCCTTCGCGGGATCAACTTCGACGTTGAGCTCGGAGGAGAGCTCCGCGACCTTCTCCGCGGTGAGAAGATCGAGGGAGGCTATGTATTCGTCCGCGGATACGCCCTTTTCCTCGGCGTTCTTGCCGAGAGAATACATGAGAGCCGCGCCGTCGAAGGAGATGTGCTCCTTGTCGACGCCGGTGTCGATGACGGCCACTTTGCTGCCCGCGCCGGTATAACCGGACTCCCAGGCAACTGGAGAGCCGATCTGGACCGTCGACGAAGCCATCTCGGGCTTGTCAGCGTCTCTCTTGTCGTTGAGCTCGTATCTGGTTTCAAGCTCCGCGGAGGCGACTCCGGGAACCTTGCGGATGGCGTCAAGGTCGCCGTATCTCACGTTGGCGGAGATGATGTCTCCCGCCAGAGTGATGTTCCACTTGACGTCAAGCTTTGCGCCGATGGCGGACTCGATCTTGCGAGTCACGGATTGCTGATAGGATCTCAGCTCTCCGCGGTATGCCATCGCCGCCGCGTTGCCTGCTATGTTCTCGAGGGCGAAACCGGCGTCGACCGTCGATTCCTTCTCGAGAAAGATGGCAACGCGAACGATTTCACCTGCTGAATGTTCTTCTTTCTCAATGGTCTCTGCGGTCTCGCCTGTCTTTTGCGACTTGAGCGAGGACGCGTCGATCTCGGTGAGCTTCAGGGTCTCGCTTGTCGAGGGAGCCCCTGTCTCGGCGGCGGAAGCCATCGGGACCATGAGGCCGACCAGCATGACCACGGTCATCACCGCGGAAAGAAAACGCTTGGAAAGTCGGGCGTTCTTCATGTTCTTTCTCCTTTTCGGAATAGAATATAAATATCAAGTCCGGCGGAGCCGGGCAAAATATTACGAAAGTCACGCCGCCCGGACGCGGGCGGACCGATGTGAATAAAAACACGGCGTTTTATGAGAAATTGATAATTTATTATATAACAAACAAGGTTGTCCGTCAACAATTTGTTTAATAATTTGATGTAAAAAAGTCAAAAAACGCCCGGAAAGGGACGTTTTATCCCCTTCCGGACGTATTCCGGGTGAATATAATCGATAATTATTCTTTTGTCTGGGCGACGTCGCTGACTATCCAGTTGAGCTCGTCCTCCTTGAGCTCGATGTTCTTCGCCAGAGCGATCTGACAGCGCGTCCTGACCAGGTTGTGGTCCGGGTAGTTGATCTTGAAATAGGTGTCGCCGTTCAGATAGTCGTCCAGGAATCGCGCTGCGAGCTCCACGGTGATCGAAAACGACGCGAGAACAAGATTGTCGATCTCCTCATCAGTCAGCGCGCCCTTCACCTGGCCGATGAAGCCCTTGCTGAAGGCGCGGAACTTGCCTGTGTCGAAATATACCTTTCTGATATCGGGCTCATCCTCTGCGGCGGTGTTGGCGATGAAACGCACGGCGTCGCCGAAATCGTACATGGACATTCCGGGCATAACGGTATCAAGGTCGATGACCACGATGGGCCTTTTCGTGTCTCTGTCGAACAGCACGTTGTTGGATTTCGTGTCGTTATGGGTGACTCTCGCGGGGATCTCCCCTCTCGAGTATCTCAGGGAGAGCTCCTCCGCCTTCTCTTTTACCGAACGGATGTATTCGATCTCCTCAGCCGCCTCCGCGACCCGGCCCACGGGATCCGCCTTCACCGTCTCGAAAAGCTTTTCGAGTCTTTTATGCGTATTGTGGAAATCGGGTATCGTCTCATAGAGCTGAGAGCCGTCGAAGTCGGCAAGCTGCATCTGGAATCTGCCGAAGGCCTCGCCAACGGAGGCGATGACCGCCAGGTCGTCGCAGGTGTTGAAGGTGATGGAATCCACGTAGTTCATCACGCGCCAGAAGTACTCTCCGGTGGAATAGTAGTTCTCGCCGGTCCCGGTGTGGTGAAAGTGGAGAGTCACCTCCCGGGGATATTTCTTCGATATGTGAGAGGTCACCTTGTCGATGTTCTGCATGATCTCCACGGGAGCCGGGAAGACCACGGTGTTGACCTTCTGGAAGATATAGGACTTGAGGGATTTGTCGCCGCGGCGGTAGGTGACCTTATAGGTGCTGTTGATGTTGCCGTTGGTGATGGTCTCGTAGGAGTACAGCTTGCCCTGGATGCGGAACTGCTCCCCGACGAACGTCAAAGTGTCGTAAAGCTCCATTTTTTTCATGGCAGATCAATTCCTCCCTTTCAAGTACGAATCAGAATTCTTTTTTCAGCGTTCTGGTGAACAGGATCTCAATCTCGTCGCTGACCGTCACCCCGTTGTAAAGGATGTTGTAGACTCCGTGACAGATGGGCATCTCGACGGCGAGCTTTGCCGCCTGTCTCTCCACCGCATCGGCGGTATAGTACCCCTCCGCAAGGTCGGTGTAGCTCTCGCCTTTGACGAACTTTTCGCCGAACATCCTGTTGTGGCTGAACTTTGAGAACACTGTGGCTTCATAGTCCCCGAGATGGCAAAGGCCGTACGCGGAAAGCTCGTTTCCGCCGGAAGCTTTGATAAATCTCGCCACCTCGTGGGTCCCTCTCGACATGAGCGCGCCTTTAAGCGTCGTCATCCCGAGGCCGTCGAGCATCCCGGCGGCGATACCGACCACGTTTTTCAGCGCGGCGCCGATCTCGTTGCCGATCAGATCCCGGCCGTAATAGAAGCGGATGAGCCCGCTGGAAAAGCTGTCGACGAGGGTCCTTTTCAGCCCGTCGTCCTCGCTGTCGATCACCATGCAGTTGGGGATGCCGGCGTAGAACTCCTGGGGATGGCCGGGGCCGACCCAGACCGCCACGCGGCCGTCTCCGGTGAGGAACTCGCTCACCACCTGGGACAGACGCTTGCCCGTGCTGATCTCAAGGCCCTTCATGCAGAGAACGAAGGTCTTTCCGCAAAGTCCGGCGTCCCGCAGCTCGCCCATAAGGCCGCGCAGGCCCTGGGAGTTGATGGAGATGACCACGACTTCCGCGTCCGCCACCGCGTTTATGTCGGTGGTGAGCTTCACGGACTCGGGCAGCTCGAGAAAACTGTTCTTTCTCGTATTCTGAAGTTCTATCATCTGCGGAGCGTCGGCGAGACCGTAAACCGTGACGTCGTGGCCTATGCTGTCGAGATACCACGCAATGGTGGCGCCCCATCTGCCGCAGCCGATGACTGTTACTTTCATTTCAGATACTCCTCTTATCTCAGTGCGGTTATTACTGCGAACTCTATTTTACCACAAACCGATACGTTTTTCAACACCGGAGGAAGAAGTTGGGGTCCGGAAACGAAAACGTCCCCCGGAGCGACGGCTCCGGGAGACGATAAAAGCGTCAGGGATGCTCTCTCAGCACTTGTTTTTTCTGATGAGAGAGAGCGGCGCCACGGCGGCGCCAGCCACGGCGGTTATCACGATCTCCGGTATCATGTAGCAACCGTTATACACCGCGGAATAGACTGCGGCGAGGCCCTTGCCGGAGAAGGTGCCGAGGATCCATTTGCTGACCGACAGATCCTTTATCACGGTGTCGGTGAAGAACCACTCAGCCCATGCGCCGTAGAACAGATAACCTGAGAGGAAGTGGAAGAAATAGCACGCAAGAAGTCCTGCGACGGTCCCCACGACCACGGCGGCGACCGGTCTCTTCATCTTTCTGAAGAGCGACGAGACGCCTACCGAAGTGAATGCGAGAACGTAGTCGAGCAGGACCACCAGGAAGGCGATCCGGATACCCATAAAGCTGTCGCTTGTCGGGGTAAAGAGCGCACCCACGGTCCTGAAGCCCACAAGGATCTGCAGTAGCGAATAGACGAACGAGGCGGAAAAGCCCCACGCCGGTCCGAACATATATCCGATCAGCACCAGCGGGAGAAGAGACGCTATCGTTATGGTCCCGCCGAAGGGGAGATTGAGGAACGGGATGAACTCGCATACGAACGAGATCGCCGTTCCGAGGGCGATAAGCACCGCGGAGACGACAAGTTTCTTTGTGTTTGATACCTGTCTTCCTGTTTCCTGTTTGTTCATGTTTTACCTCCGTAAAAGAAATTCGCGCACGGGATCCCGTGCGCGAAAAATCATCTTCTCTTCCCTACGCCGGAATTACCCGTATCAGGTTCAAGGGTCCGGATCTCTCCGTCTCAGCCGACCGCGGAAAACCGCGTCTTAGGCGCCCCTTTATTCAGTTCTCCGTTATTATAGCACCGGGAGACGCCGCTGTCAACAGTAATTTCCGTTTTTTCCGGATTATTTGTACGCCACCCCGAGAAGGATTGAGTCGGAGTCGTCGAGGACAGGCGTCAGGGAGATAGTATGGGTCTCCTCCGCGTCCGACAACACCACCGGAACGGTGTCCGCAAAATACGACGCGGAAGCTACCGCGTACGCCTCACCTCCGTCGACGGAGATCATCAGAGCCGTTCCGCTGCGGATAATGAGAGAAACAATCTTCCCCTTTACCGTGAAGACGAAGGGTTCTTTTCCGTCCCTCGGCTTTGCGGTGGCGGGGTGTACGAATCCGAATCCCTCGTCCTTTTTGTTGAAGCGGAACGAGCCCATGGAGACGACGTCAAGATACTCCGCATCGACAAGGGTCATGTGTTCAAATCTCGCGCCGGTAAGGGTGTCTTCGGGAACAACTGTGATGGCCGCCTCCGCCTGGTCGACGCCGCTCCAATCGGTCAGGGCTGCCTTGAACATCTCGACGATCATATCGGACATCATGTGAGAGCCCCAGGCGTCCGGATGGACTCCGTCAGAACAGAAATCGTTCATCGTGAACTCGCCTTCACCGATCCCGTAGGTGATCGCCGCGCTGACGTCCACCACCGGTACGCCGTATTTGTCGGCAACGCTGTCCATGAAGGGAATGTTCCCGTAGCCGGGATAACTGTAAATAAACACCACGGCGGGGCCGTTTTCCGCGGAAAGCGCCGTTCTCGTCATGGACTCAAAGGACTCGCGGACCACCTGGTTGCCGGGATCGTCGTTGCAGGCGTACTCGATGAACACAATATCGGGGCCCTTCGAGAGCACGTCCCTCTCGAATCTGGCGCAACCCAGCGCGGAGTCGGTGCCGGAGATACCCGCGTTCACGTAATTCAGACTCTGTACGACGCACCCGTCGTAATGCGTCGGTGCGACGTGCAGTTCGAGCCAGTTGGCGGAGACCCGCGCGTAGCACGCGTCCTCGCCTGCCGACGCCCCCTCGGTGATCGATCCGCCGATGTACGCCGCGGTAAGAGAGCCGGTCGCGATCCCTTTTTCAAGGGCGAGGTAGAGCCGCGCCGTGTTGCGCTTGTTTACGACCGACATCCGGAGCATTTCGGAATAAATTTCGGGGTCGATGCCGGGATCGAAGTTTTCGGGATCCACGTATTCGTGGACCTGGATCTTTGACAGCATGAACTGTACGGTACGGCTCGACGAAGTCTCGCCCGTGGTTTTG
>JAFWWR010000292.1 GCA_017518025.1 Clostridia bacterium | reverse complement strand
CACATCAAAAAGGCGGATCTGTCGGAGAAAAGATGCGCGGATATGCTGTCTTACTCGTCCGAGACGTTCACATACGGTCACGGACGCATCGACGCCGCACGGTACCCCAACAGAAATGCTTCAGGCGATGAGATCTATCTTGAAAATCTCGCGGAGGGGATCGCCTTCGGGCAGACCCGGATCAAGCCCATGATGAACAGATTGAAGAAATATCACACTCTCGAAGGAGTCGAGATGATCGGGTGCATCGGTCACGAGTACTGGAAAACCGTCTTCCCCGTCACCGGATTCGATCCCGAGACCGGAATCATTACCTACAACATCATCGGTCCGCAATACGGGTTAAGCGAATTCGCCGAATCGGTCTTCTTCATCAATATTATGGAAGAACTTGACCACGAGAACGAGTCCTACGTGGATCCCGAGACGAAAACGCTCTACGTCTACGAGCCCCACGAGGACGAGTATATCGTCAGCGCGGCGGAGACCTTCTGCACCTTTGAGGATGCGAACTACATCTCGTTCATCGGGTTCGACTTTATCGGCTGTACCGGCGACGGGATCGTGGTTCACGGAAACTCCGTCACCTTCGACCGCTGCACCATCTACGGCATCGGCGGCAGAGCGGGAGTCCGGGTCTACGGCACCGACTTCAGGATGCAGGACTGCGACTTCGCCTACACCGCGGGGTGCGGAATGTGGTTCGACTCGAACAAGGACGTCAACGACCTCGTTCCCACCGGGCCGTATATAGACAACTGCCTTATTCACGACGTGGGGCAGAAATGGCGCAACCTTGAGAACCCCGGTATCCGCCTGAAGAGGGCGGTCGGAGCTAAAGTGTCCCACTGCGAGATATACAACACCCCCTGCTCCGCCATCTCATACGGGTACTGCGCCGAGGCGGGACCCGCCTTCGAGCGGACCATCGACTGCGTTTTTGAGTACAACTATATCTACAACGCCACCTACGATCTCGGGGACGTGGGCGCCATCTACACGGGGCGCAGTTTCGTGAACAGGGACAACATCTTCCGGTTCAATCTTGTTCAGGTACCTCACGGAGTATTCTCCATCTATCTCGACGACGGTGTGGCGGCCCAGCAGATATACGGCAACATCTTCTACGATATACCCGGAACCGGAGTCCTTCATTCGGGCGGACAGTATATGCAGATCCATGACAACGCCTTCATAGACGCGAAAATGGGATGGGACGGGGAGAAAAAAACGTCCTTCAGCGCATGGGCGAAATACTACACCTGGTACGACGGTCAGGGCGGCACCGCCTGGGAGTCGGGCAACTTCCGGATCCTGTACGGCACCCTGAACCTGAGACCCATGCCAGGAGACGAATACTATGAGCTGTGGCACGCGAGATGGCCCGAGCTTTACGAGGTGATCGAAGACTACGACGACGTGGAGAATCCGAACTGTCCCGCCACGCCGGGCTTCTGCTCCGTCTACAACAATTATTCCATCGGCTCCTGCCGAGGCAACGTGGACGAGGGAGTGGAAAAATTCGCGATCCGCTGCGAGAACAACCGCGACTTTGAGATCGATGAAAATCCGCTGTTCGTCAATCCGACCCTGGGAGACTACCGCATCCGCGACGACGTCAGCGAAGATGAGTTCATGCATATTCCCTTTGAGCTGATAGGAAGATACTAAATCGAGAATCCCGCGGAAACGCGGGATTTCTCAATGGAAAATTGAAAGTGGAAAATGGAAAATTGAAATGGAGCTGTCCGGCGGCTGCGCCTCGTGAAGTCGTTCGCCTTGCTCTCTGTATGAAAAAACGCCCGCGGCATGGTTGCCGCGGGCGATCTTTCTCGATTATACTCAGTCCTCTTCGACCTTCGCCTCGGCGATGATCTTCTGAGCCACGTTTGCGGGAGCTTCTTCGTAGCGGTCCACGATGAAGTCGAAACGGCCTCTGCCCTGGGACATGGCTCTCAGGGAGATGGTGTAGTCCATCATTTCAGCCGCGGGGACGTCCGCCTCGATGACGGTATATCCGCTCTTCTTCTCGTAGGGATTCATACCGAGCACACGGCCGCGCCTCTTGTTGAGGTCGCCCATGACGTCGCCCACCAGGGAATCCGGAACGGCGACCTTGAGGGTGCCGATGGGCTCCAGGATGATCGGGTTGGCGAGAGGCAGACCGGCCTTGTATGCAAGGCGGGCAGCCAGCTTGAAGGAGATCTCGTTGGAGTCGACGGGATGGTAGGAACCGTCGTACAGGTCAGCCGCCAGGTGGACCACCGGATATCCGGCGAGAACGCCCTTCTGCATCGCCTCGAGAAGTCCCTTCTCGACCGCGGGGTAGTAGCCCTTCGGAACGGTACCGCCGACGACGGACTGGGTGAAGGTAAGACCTTCGTCCTCGCCGTGGGAGAATCTCATCTTGACGTGACCGTACTGACCGGAACCGCCGGACTGCTTCTTATGCTTTCCTTCCACGTCGGAGGATCCCTTGATGGTCTCTCTGTAGGCCAGTCTCGGGGTCTCGAGGACGACGGAGGTGCTGTATCTGCTCTTGAGCTTCGCAACGACGACGTCCAGATGGATGTCGCCCATACCGGAGATGGTCATCTGCTTGGTCTCGGCGTTGTTCTCGTAAACGAGGGTCGGGTCCTCTTCAAGCAGCTTCGCCACGCCCTGGGAGATCTTGTCCTCGTCGCCCTTGGAGGCGGGGAGGATCGCCTTGGTCATGTACGGATGCGGGAACTCGATCTTTCTGTATTCCGCGCTGCCGGAGACGGTCAGCGTGTCGTTGGTGTTGATGTCGGCGATCTTGTTCACTACGCCGATATCGCCGCAGTTAAGCTGCTCCACCTCGGTCTGCTTCTTGCCCTTGTTGGTGTAGATGTGGGCCATCTTGTTCTGCACGCCGGTGGTCAGGTTCTTCAGCATCGCGTCGCGCTTCAGAGTGCCCTGCATGACCTTGAAGAAGGACATTTTACCGACGAACGGGTCGGCGATGGTCTTGAACACGAAGAGGGACGGATCGCCGGTCTCGACGATGTCGATCTTCTTCTCCTCGCCGCCCTCGACGACGGTCTCCTGCTTTCTGTCAAGGAAGCTGGGGAACGCGTGGGCGATGACGTCCATGAGAGCGCGGACGCCCCAGAGTTTCACGGCGGAGCCGCAGTAAACGGGGACGATGGCGCCGGAGGTAATTCCGTGGTTCAGCGCGTTCAGCGCCTCTTCCTTGGTGATCTCCTCGCCGCCGAAGTACTTCTCAAGCAGTTCTTCGCTGGTCTCGGCGATGGCTTCGTTGAAGGCGTCCTTATACTGCTCGGCGACGCCGCGGACCGCGTCGGTCATCTCGGCGGAGGAGCGGTTGCCCTTGTCGTCGTACTTGAACGCGGACATGTCGGTAAGGTCTACCATGACCACGTCGGAGCCGTTCTTCACCGGGAAGAACACGGGGCATACGGAGATGCCGAAGGTGTCGTGCAGTTCGGTGAACACACGGCTGAAATCGAAATCGGGATCGTCGCACTTGTTGACGAAGATGGCGCGCGGGATCTTCTCGTTTTCAGAGTACTCCCAGCCGAGTTCCGCGCCGACCTCGAGACCGGCCTTGCCGTCAACGAGGATGACGGACGCGTCCGCGACGCGGGCCGCCTCGATCGCCTCGCCGGCGAAATCAAGGTAACCGGGGGTGTCGATGATGTTGATCTTTACCTTTTCCCATTCGATGGGAGCGGTGGTAAGAGTGAGAGAGAAGCCCCTCTTGATCTCCTCGGGGTCGTAGTCGCAGACGGTGTTGCCGTCCGGGACCTTGCCGAGTCTGTCGGTACCCTTCGTGAGATAAAGCATAGCCTCGGCGAGGGACGTCTTGCCGCTTCCTCCGTGACCGAATAAGGCTATGTTTCTGATGTTTTTCGTGGTGTAGTCAGCCATTTGTAACTCCTTGATATATAAACTTTTGTTTTTTCAGCAAAAACGGCGTGAAATTCACGCGCGCATCGGAAAAAAGCAGAATATCTCCATATAATTATATACTAAACGGTTGTTTTTTTCAATATAGGAAAAGCAACAAAAAGGTCCCCTCTGTCGGGGGTATTTGACGTCATTTTTTGTGAGATATGCACAAGCGCGCGGCGCTCTTCCCCATCCCGCCGCGGTGGATCGGGGCGGCGGGTCTTGACAAAAGGACGGCGGTGTGATTTAATAAAGAAAAACGCCCGTCGCGGGCGTGGAAGGCGGTATCGCGATGTTCGGTTTTTTCAAGAGACTGAGAAAGAAGAAAGAGCGGCAGTTCAGATGCGTTTACGCCGGGCCGGAGATGATGGCAAAACTGAAAGGGCGTGACGACCCCGCTTTTTGCGGCGTCTACGCCGGGCCTGAGCCGGCGAACGAGCCGGACGGCGAGAAGGAATTCAACGACGTTTACGCCGGTCCCGACGTGTTCGAACAGGACTGCGGCGAGCCGGACGGGGACGAAAAAAAGGTGTTCGGCCGCGTCTACGCGGGACCGCCGGTGGAGCCGAAGGACGACGGGCCCGTCGCTCCGCCGGATCCGCAGACGTTCATGTGCGTTTACGCCGGACCTGAGATAATGAGCGGGACGTATCAGCCCATCGCGGTGCCCGCGCCGGAGGCAGAGGACGGGGACGAAAAAGAGAGCGCGCCGGAAGAGAGCGGCGAGACGGAAAAAGAATGATCCTCCGTAAAAGAGAGTACCGGCTGCGGAGCTGCGTGTGGGAGATCACCCTCGCCTGCTGCTTTTCCTGCAAATACTGCGGCTCCTGCGGCGGCGAGGCGCGAAAGGACGAGCTCAGCACGGCTGAGTGCCTCCGGGTCGCCGGGGAACTGGCGGATCTGGGATGCCGCAGGGTCTCCATGATCGGCGGCGAGGTGTTCATGCGGCCCGACTGGGAGGAGATCGTCTCGGCGCTGACGGGACGCGGGATCCGGGTCTGCATCATCACCAACGGATTTATCATGTCGGACGGGATCATCGCGGCGCTGAAACGCTGCCGGATCGAGTCCGTGGCGGTGTCTCTGGACGGTCCCGAGGCGGTCCACGACGCATTCCGCCACCCGGGGAGCATGAAAGAGGCGCTCTGCGCCATAGACCGGTTGAGAGAAGCGGGGATCCCGGTCTCCGTGATCTCGTCTCTCCGTGCGGACAACGCGGAGACGCTGCCGGAGCTTTACGGCATACTGAAGGACAGAGGGATCGCCGCCTGGCAGATCCAGGCGTGCTCGCCCATGGGAAACGCACGAAAGAACGGCGTCGACGTGGCATTTGACGCATCGAAGGTGATCGCGTTCGCGGCGGATCTTGCCCGGAGCGCTCCCTTCCCCGTGGGTACTGCGGACAACATCGGGTACTTCACGCCGGAGGAGTTGATCCTGCGCGGCAGGTACGGCGCCTGCTTCGACGGATGCTCCGCGGGGCTCACCACGCTCGGCATCGACAGCGCGGGCAACGTCCGTGGGTGCGAGTCCATGTACGACGACCGTTTCATCGAGGGGAATCTCAGAGAGCACCCCCTCGCCGATATCTGGAACGACCCCGACGCGTTCGCATACAACAGGAAGTTCAGGAAGAAAATGCTTACCGGCAAATGCCGAAAATGCAGAATGGGCGACGTGTGCCGCGGCGGATGCCGGTCGTACAACTATTTCACGAACGACGGCGATCTGTACGGCAACGTACTGTGCGCGAGGAAGCAGAAGTAAGAACGGCCTCACCGAAAAAACGGAGCGGTCCCTTTTGGGATCGCTCCGTTACGTTTATTTTTGGTTATCCTCTGCGTCTCTTGATAACAAATGCGCCGCAAGCGCCGAGAGCGGAGACAGCCGCGATGATGATCATCGGGTCGCCGGTCCTCGGGGCGGTCCCGCCGCCGCCTTTGCCGCCGTTGTTCGAGCCGGTGTCAACGGGGATGGGATTGCCTTCCGGATCGGTCTCGGTCTGAACGGGGATGGGATTGCCTTCCGGGTCGGTCTCAGTCGGGACGGGGTTGCCGTCGGGATCGGTATCCGTCGTGATCGGCCCGACCGTATAAGTGCCGGAGGTGGGAACGTCGCCGCCGCCCGAATCCCTTATAGACTCGTCGGAGAGGACGATCTGAGCGTGATCGCCGCCCTGTCTCTGGTCATTGCCCCAGCTCTTGTAGCCGAGAGCGTTGGCGTAAGCCCCTGCAAGCGGGGATGCGCTGTCGGCTTCCTCCCGCTCGCCGGCAATGGCGGCGATGGAGAAGTTGATCTCGGTCCCGTTGCCCCAGGTGGT
>JAFWWR010000291.1 GCA_017518025.1 Clostridia bacterium | reverse complement strand
GGTTCTTCGACATCACCACCGACCTTGACCGTTGGAAGGACAGGGAATTCTGTGAGAACGCGTCGCTGGTGATAACGGGAAACAGGGGCTTCAACAAAAACGCCGAAACCACCGAATACGAAGAGCTTATCGCGAAATACTCCACCATCGAGGACAACGTAAGCTATACCCTCGAAGAAAACCCCATCTTCGTCAACCCGACGCTGGGCGACTACCGCATCCGTGACGGAGTCGATTTTCCGGATATAGAATTTGAGAAGATAGGAAGATACTAAGCGAAAAAGCCCGCTTCTGCGGGCTTTTTCTCAATGGAAAATGGAAAATGGAAAATGGAAAGTGGAATAATGAAACCGGCGGCGTATAAGCCTTCCCCCTGGAGGGGAAGGTGGGTCCGCAGGACCCGGATGAGGGGACACGAATGGTGATACGAATGATCCTTTTTGATACATTTTCCGCCGTTTGCGTTTTTTCTTGACTTTCGGGGGCGGATTTGATAAGATTTAGATGAACTCATTTTCCGGGAGGAATAGTTAAATGAAAAAGATCCTTGCACTCATTCTTTCGATTATAATGCTCGCCGGGGCGGCGGTGGCGGTTCTTGCCGACGAATCGCCCTTCACGGACGTGAAAACGTCGCGCTGGAGTTATGAGGCGATACAATATGCCGTGGAAAAGGGATATATGAACGGCGTAGGCGAAGGGATATTCGACCCTGCCGGTTCTATGACGAGAGGAATGGTCGTCACCGTCCTTTACCGTCGGGAGGACTCGCCGGAAGTTACCTTCAGAGACGTTTTTTCCGACGTGAAAGCGGGCAAATACTACTCCGACGCGGTCATCTGGGCGAAGGATGAAGGAGTAGTGAACGGCATCACGGAAACGACCTTCGAGCCGAACGGAAAGATAACGAGAGAACAGCTTGCGACGATGTTATCACGTTTCTCCGAACGTTGTCTCGTTTCCGTACCTGAGAGGGCGGACCTCTCGGGTTATCCCGACAGCGATCAGATACACAATTACGCCAAGGACGCGCTGGCGTGGGCAAACGAGGCGAATCTCATCAAGGGCATGAGTGACGGCACGCTGTCTCCCCGCGGATACGCCACGAGAGAGCAGTTCGCCACGATCCTCAAGAGATTCGACGAAACTTTTACACTTGCCTATAACGAACCGGTGCTGAAAAGCCAATACACCGAGCCGGAATATCCGCTCGTAGAGAACGCGGACGTGTACGTTGCCGTTGACGGGAACGACGGAAACCCCGGCACCTTTGACGCGCCGGTCGCAACCTTCAACCGCGCGGTGGAGCTCGTCCGCGGGATAAAGCAGACGAAAACCTCCGGCGATATCGTCGTGGCGTTCAAAGCCGGGGACTACGGACCGCTGTCCGTGACGCTCACTGCGGAGGACTCCGGGACGCCGGAGCAGAGGATAATCTACTGCAAATACGGCGACGGCGACGTGACGTTCAACAACGGGTTCGACGTGGGGGAAAACGAGTTCCTCCCCCTCGACGAGAGCGAAAAAGAGATGTTCCCCGGGGAAGCCGCGGATCTGATAAAGAAAGTCGACGTCTCCGACCGGCTTACCGACTACGATCCCGTGACCTGCATGATCATGTCCGACGACGGCGTCATCAATCTCGCCCGTTTCCCCAATATGTACTCGGACGGCACCGACCACCTCATCCAGTCGGGTAGGACGGAGGACGATCACCACATCCGGATCTATCAGTCGGTGTTCAAGAGACATATCACAAACTACCACAGCACGGACGGGATGATCCTCTACGGATTCATCATCACCGGATGGTACAAGGATATGCTCGAAACCGACGGATT
>JAFWWR010000290.1 GCA_017518025.1 Clostridia bacterium | reverse complement strand
CGTGATCGGCTCCGAGAGCGAATGGCCCGATGTGCTGGATCTGGACGGCTACGCGGAGACGAACAATCTCTCCGCCGGCTACATCCGCGACTACACCCTTGACTGGCGCTGGCCCTTCGAGCGTTTCGACGGCGAAGGCCTCGACAGTAACGACGCTTACGACACCATGCTCGGCAACCTGGCGGTCGACAAGGACCTCTCGCTCCACGTCATCATCCGCATCGTCGCCGAGTGGGACGAGGAAGGCGGAGGAACCCCGCCGCCCATGGGCGACAACACCAGGACGTATCTCTGGGGCGCCGTCGCCGTCGTGTCTCTCTGCGCCATCGGCGTGCTGATCTACGCCGTGCGCCGCGACGACAAAGACGAGAAAAAAGATGAACCCGCAAAAGGATAATATCAAAAAGGAAAAGAAGAAGAAAAACGGCAAACGTCTGTTTTTCCGGATTCTGATCATCGTGGTGCTGGCTCTGTTTATCGGAGCCACCGCCTATTCCGTGAACGCCCGCCGCCTGGTGCGCAACTCCACCCCGATGCCTTTCGGGTGGGGCGCGTCCGTGGTTTTGTCGGGCAGCATGGAGCCGACTCTGTCGGTGAACGACTTGGTCATCCTCCGCGCCACCGGCGATTACAAAGTCGGGGACGTCGTGGTGTACCAGTCGGGCGCCTCCCGCGTGATACACCGTATCATAGGGATCGACGGCGAATCCGTCGTCACTCAGGGCGACGCCAACAACACCGCCGACGAGCCGATCCTGATGAAGAATATCAAAGGCGAGATGGTGGGGAAGGTCCCCTTCGTCGGCGCCGTGATCCGTTTTCTGCAAACGCCGATCGGCATCATCCTGGTGATAGCCGGGCTGATCCTCCTCATCAATCTCTCCTGGAAGAGAGAGAAGAAAGAGGACGACGGCGAGCTCGATGAGATCAAGGAAGAGATCCGCCGTCTGAAGGCGCTGGAGGAAGAACGGCTGAACTCCGCCGCTGCAGAAAAGGCAGATGCGGAAGACATTTCCGCACCTGCGGAAGAAGAGACAGAAGAAACTGAAGAAACCGAAGAGTGACTCCCGAAGAATTCCCCGCAAGCCGGGTTATAGGAGACGTACCGATATGAGAAAGAGAAAAGGAATGCCGACGGTGCTCAGCGTAGCGCTCGTTCTGTTGTGCCTCGTCCTGGTGACGGCGCACTTCACGACGGGCATGTACGCGCGCTACACCACGAGATCGAAAGGGGACGACACGGGTCGCATCGCGTCGTTCAAGGTGTCGGCGTCTTCGGATCAGAACGGTCCTGTTTCGATAGAAGCTGTCGGAAACAGGCAGGGTGTGTACTCCCTTAAACTGAACAACCCGGGCGATGTGACTGTCCGTTACACCGCTAACGTAGTGTTTGACAAAAGCGATGACGCAGGATTGTTCGAGCCCATCGAACCCCTCACCGGCGAGATCGCTCCCAAAGGTAATGCAACCAGGGATATCGTCTTCGATATGTCCAAATATTTAGGCGGCGGCGCAGATAACGTACCGTTCACTGTAGTCGTTACCTTCGCACAGGTAGACTGAGGAGGGCGGAAAGATGAGTAGAATCAGAATTTCGAAAAGCCGTCTCGCCGCAGCCGTAGTTTTGATCGCGATCCTGGTGATCGGTATCCTTTTCCCCGTGTCG
>JAFWWR010000289.1 GCA_017518025.1 Clostridia bacterium | reverse complement strand
GAAGTATTCCGGGGGCTGGGACCGGTAGTCGTAGCCCTCGCCGATCCAAACTTTGTCGGCGTACGCGAAATGCTCCAGATAGTCGCAGGTGGCGGTCCTGTATCCGTAGAACGGCGCGTGCTCGTTGCCCACGTGGATGTCGATGTCGCCGTCGTCTTTCACGGACTGCATGACGCGCCTGAGTCTGCGCGTTATGTGTCTGTTGTAGCCGATCCCGTCCAGGTAGAGACCGTCGATCCCCGCCACGGTCATGAGCCACTCAAGCCCCTTCAGATAATAGTTGTGCCAGCGGGACCTGTGCTGAGTTCGGATGGCGCAGTCGTACTCGCCGGAGGAGAGGGGCTGATGCCACGCGGGGCAGAACCCCTCGCCCAGATGCTCGATGAGCCACGGACCGCCGCTGGGCCTGTCCTTCACTTTGTCCTCATCGGAGGCGAAGAAGTCCGCAAGGCGGAAATCGGTCCCTGCGTAGTATATCTCGTCCCCGAGAGACCGGAGCGCCCATATCTCCGCCGTGTAGTTCGACAGCTCGCGCACGGTGTAGTAGATCTTGTACTTCATCCCCATCTTGTGGGCGCGGTCAACTTCTTCTTTCAGCTTAGGCGCCAGGTGGAATGGATAGTTTATGTTCTCGTTCAGCGGACCTCCCTGGTGGAGGATCACAGTGGACGCTCCGTGAGCGGCAGCCCGCTCCAGGGAGACCACCGGCTCGTCGCTGTGCCAGCTGTTCGACTGGTAATAACGTTTTGTAAAATGCGTTTTCAGATCGACCGGATGAAGGGGAGTCACGATCATGTGGAAGTGGAAGCAGATGCTCTCTCCCGCTTTCATCTCACGCTTGCCCGACGATGCGTAAAACTCCGCGTCGCCGCAGGAGGTGCGCCGCACGGTCATCCTGCCGCGGCCCCCGCCCGACCACGATTCCGGGATCGGTCTTACGCCGCCCCAGTGGTCGTCGTCCTGCATGAGCCGTATCTGCAGCCCGGCCCGGGGTCCGCCGAGCCACACCACGTTGCCGTCGCGTTCTTCGTTCCAGCGGTACTCCCAGAACGGCGGGACGGGGCCGCCCTCGCGGCACATTCCCATCATGTATCTCGCGAGACGTCCGTCCAGGACGCACGAGAGAGAGAAGTCGTATTCGCCGTCCCTTTCCGCCTCCGCGGTGATCCGGCAGTCGATGAATCCGTCCGCCTCGCAGCTCACCTCGCTCGACAGCTTTATCCCGTCGAGGCGCGAGACGGAGCGGACTTTCGTCAGCATCGTTCCCGGAGAGTCGTATTCTTTTTCGCTCTCCGCTGCGGGAAGCGAGGCGCCGTTTTTTCTGACGGTGAACGACACGGGTCTCTTCAGCAGCGACGCGGGATCGTCCCGCTTCGTCAGCTGCCCCGAGTCGTCGAAAAACGTCTCGATCCGGCAGGGAAGGCAGTTTTCTCCGGGGACGATACGCCGTCCGAGGATCGACACGGTACCGTCCTCTCTGTTCACGTTCACGGGCGTATAGGGCGGTATCACGTCGCCCAAAATACCGACCGTGGAATTGAGCCAGAACAATCTCGACATTCGCCAAAGATCGTCGTCGCCGTTCCGCGGCAGCGTTTCGTCCGCGACGGACAGGCGTATTTCCGCGGTCTCGGAATATCCGGTATTCGCAGCAGTAACTTCCGCGAAGAGCGTTATTTCATTTTCGGCAAACGTCTCAATATCGACGCAGCACCACAGAGGGAGGACGTCTCCCGCCTGCACGTTGCAGACGAGCTCCATCTCCCGTCCGTCGGTGTCGATCCCGTAGGTATTTATTGAAAAACACCGGTCTTTTCCGTATTCTTTGCCGTCCCCGTCGCGGAACGTGACTTTCACGTCCCGCAGCTCTTCCGCGGCGCAGACCGCGACCTGGAACGCGTAGTGTTCGTTTTGGCAGACGGTATCGGACAACTCCAGCCGGTCCCCGGCTCTTTCGACCCAGATCCCGGGCAGGTCGTGCTTCATCCTCACCGGACGGAGGCGCGATTCCGTTACCAGGGCGAAGGGCGTGCCCTCCGGCATGAAACCGTTGCGCTCTTCCTCCGTCATGGCGAATTCCATCGGATAAAAGGAGTCGAACTCCGTTCTGCTCTCGTATTTTAACGTCTCGCCCCGCACGATCTCCGCGCCGTTCATCCCTTCGAGCCATTCTTCCGAGGGAGTCATCCCGTCCCGGGTCAGGTAG
>JAFWWR010000288.1 GCA_017518025.1 Clostridia bacterium | reverse complement strand
GGGATCCATACGCGTTCCGGTATTTCTTACGAACTTTGCTCTTACGGCAAATCCTGAGTGCGATTCCTCCGCTTTACGGGAGTCGGCTAAGGCCAAGTCGAAGTTTCTGCTCATAGTGGCGGTATCGCTGAAATCTGAAAGACCTTCACTCTCCTGCGGTATTTCGGGTACCGGTATATGAGCCGCTTCAGACGGCTTTGGCGGAACGGCTCTTTCCGGCTGCACGGCCTCACTCTTCCCGAGGGCCAGCGCCGTCGCCGACGCGGCAGTGATCGTGGCGATCACGAGAGGGACGACGATCGCCATGGCCGTTTTTCTTTTTTTTATCCGGATCTTGCTTCTTTTTTCGATCTCCGCCGTGATCTCGCTTAAATCTCTCATAATATGCGTTCTCCTTCTCATATGAGGGCTTTTTTCAGCTCACTTTTGGCTCTGCAAATCAGGTTGTCCACCTGCTTGCGCGTTTTTTTCATGATTTTCGCCGCCTCGTCGTAGGTCATATCCTCGAAATATACCAGATGTACCGCCGCGCGCATATCCGGCGGCAGGTCCCGCACCGCGCGGGCGAGGGCCCTTTTTTCCTCGTTTCTGATGACCGTGCTCTCCAGCTCGTCCCGGTCCGCCAGGTCCTCCGCTTCGGAAAGGTCGGCGGTGACGGCGGTCTTTCTGTGCCGCAGAAGGTCCACGGCGCGGCTTTTCCCGATCATGAAGAGGTAGGTTTTGAGCGAGGTTTTGAAGTTATATCGCCGCGGATTGACGATCAGGTCGGAAAAGGCGTCTATGGCGACGTCCTCCGCGTCGTGGACGTTCCCGACGTATCCGAGGATGAAAAAGACCAGAGGCCGGAACAGCTCGTTTACGATTTCTTCAAAGGCGGCTTTGTCACCGTCAAGAAAACGGCGGTAGCTACTTGCACCGTTGTCCATAAAACCTCCTTTGTCTTTCGGTCGCGTCCGACCGTTCTGATACTTATACGGATGAGCAGGGGTTTTTCCTTACGGAAATCCGAAAAAAAGCGGGAGCAGAGTATTTTCAGCAGAGAGGGCGTCAGCCGGGGAGAAAGAAACAGGGAGGAGAGGGACCTCTGTGCAGAGCGGTCCTTTCCTCCCGGATCTGTTTTTCATTTTCTCTTTCCGGACTGCACGGCAAAAACTCAGGTCTCCCGGATCTGTGCGGAAGCCGTGACTGCCGCCCCGGTCATTTATCTCTCGGTTTAAGCAGCCCGAGGCCGTAGTTCGCTCTGACAATAAAGGATCCCGTGACGTACCCGGCTGTGATCGCAAGGATCACGACGCTGTCGATGAGAACGAGCACGTTTCCGGCGGATATGATTCTGCCTGACAGGATCATTCCAAAAACCGTCAGCACAAGAAGAGCGATCCCCGATGCGAAAGCGACCTTGATCATCTTCTTTGTGGGATCCTTCCAAAGTTTATATCCCACGTAACCGATCACGAGGTGCAAGAGTATGAAAAGAAGGTTGACGGCGAAAGCCAGCCCCGCCAGATTGCCGAATCTGCCGTCGATTTCGACCATATAGCCGGTGGAGGTGAAAAGCTCGATCCCGCAGAGCAGGGAATGCAGTATCAGCACGAATCCCGCGGCAAGCATGAGCCGGCGCCCGATGCGGAACGCCCGGTTTTTCTTTACGTCCTTCACGTCCTTGCGGGCGTAATTCTCCACCGCGAAGCGGATCAGGATGAACAGCGGAACCGCGACGTACAAGAACAGCCGCAGAACGATAAAGTTATTCGGGGAGTCGACAATATTTCGTATGACTTCAGAATTACCGGGCCGGAACATCTCCCGGACGAACTGCGAGTCGAGGATCGTCTGTCCGGCGGAGGCGTCGAAGGCGAGCGTCCCCTCGCCCATGGTCTGCCCGCCGATGAACGCGGCGGGAAGCATCATCCCGAGGAAAGCCGCGATGAACGAAAGCGATCCGATGGTGAAAACCCGGTATTTGTTGAACGGGATGCACATGGAGAACACGACCACGAAACCGGCGATCGTCAGCAGCACGGTCATCATGGGCCGTACGTTGACGTCCTTGATGAAGGGGGCGAAGCCCAGCGCCTGCGGTATGGTGTTCAGAAGTATCGGCAGCAGGATCGCCACTGCGGCAAGAACGCCTGCGGCGACTGACTGCGAGACGATATTTTTCATGAAGGAGCCCTTGACGGGAGTGCGCCTCGGTTCAAGGGAGAACAGGAAGCCGCCGGTGGCTATGACCGTGGCCTCCAGCATATACGTGTTTTCCACGGAGAACCACATCTGCCCCTTTGCAAACGCGATGAGTGCGAACGCGAAGAGGAAGACGGCAAAGTTCTTCATCAGGTAGAGCACGGCTGTCTTCTGGATGTTTCCGATGACGCGCCGTCCCTCTCCGACTACGGCCTTCAGATGCGAGAAGTCGTTGTCCAGCAGCACCACGTCGGAGCAGGACTTCGCCGCCTCTGTGGCCTTGGCGAAGGTTATGGACGAGTCGGATTTTCTCAGCGCGAGTATGTCGTTCACGCCGTCTCCGGTCATGGCGACCTTGTGACCTCTCTCCTGAAGGGCGGTGACCAGCGCCTCCTTCTGTTCGGGAGAGACGCGGGCGAACACCGTGTATTCCTCGGCGATACCGGGGATGTCCTCAAGCGGTACTCCCGCGAGAGATATGTACCTGTCCGCGTTTTCTATCCCGCAGTTTTCGGCGATCTTGCTGACCGTCAGCGGGTTGTCGCCTGAGATCACCTTCACGGTGACTCCGTTTTCGCGGAAGAACTTCAGCGTGTCGGGCGCGGTGTCTCTGATGTGGTCCTCGATCACGAAGAACGCCTCGAGGCGGCCGTCCAGCGTCATGGCGATGACGCGCTTGCCGTCCCTCGCGCATTCTGACGAGAACGCGAGTCTTTCGTCGCCTTCGGGAAGAAGGTACTCCGGCGCCCCCATGAGAAGCTTTCTTCCGTCTCCGAAAACGAGACCGGAATACTTTGTGGCGCTGGAGAACGGGATCTTTTCGCGGATGTCGGCGTTATCGTCCATGCCGAACCGCTGATAGATCGCCTCGGCGGTGGCGTTTCTCTCGCCGGCGGCGGCCATAAGCGCCTTCGCGTGTTTTTCGACTTCTTCATCCGGGACGAAACACTTCACGTCCGCGACGGTCATGCTCCCGTCGGTGAGCGTACCCGTTTTGTCGAGGCAGATCACGTCGACGCGGGACAGGTTTTCGAGAGAATAGAGCTCCTGCACCAGAGTCTGCTTTTTCGTAAGCTGCGCGATGGAGACCATGAGGGCGACTGAGGTGGTCAGCACCAGTCCGGACGGGATCATACCGATACCGAAGGAGCCGCAGGTCATGGCGATAAGCGCCCACGTTACCGGGCCTCTCAGTGACAGACTCAGGCCGTCCCACACCGTGGTATCCCATCCGTGATGGGCGATCTTGACGCAAAGAGTCACTATTATGGTGACGATGACGATCGCGAGAGCGACCGTTATGAATTTGATGATCCTCATGATGGAGGTCATAAGCTCGGATTTGTGTCTTGCGCCGCTTTTGACCTTTCTCGAGAGGGCGGCGGCGTAGGTGTCGTCGCCGATCTCCGTCGCTCTGCAGCGCGCCTCGCCGACGATGATCGACGAGCCGGAGAAGATCTTGTCGCCGGGGCGTTTCCTGACGTGGTCGGCCTCTCCCGTGAGCATGGATTCGTCCACGTCCACCTCTCCCGTGAGCACCAGAAGGTCGGCCGTGGCCTGATCTCCGGCGGAAACGGCGACTATATCGTCCAGCACGATGCCCTCTGCCTCGGTCGTGACGATCTCGCCGTCGCGGACGACACGGCTTTTCGTCTCGGTGACGATCCGGAGTTTCTTTATGACGCTGAGACTCTTGATCTCCTGGAAGGAGCCGATGACGACGTTCAGGATCGCGGGGATCAGGAAAACGAATTTCGAGAATCCGAAATACGAGTCGACGATGTCGTTCCTGCCTATCGCTTTGAGGTAGATGATAAAACCGACGAACACCAGAGCGATGACAAGCAGAACAAGATTGAAGAACGTGAATAGATTGCTGAAAATGATCTGCGGGACGTTCTTTTCGTTGGGATCGACTGAGATGTTGACGTATCCTTTTCTGATCCTTTCCTCCGCCGCTTCCCGGGACAGCCCGACGTCCGGCGCGGCGTCGATACGCTCGATCGGCGCCCGCTGCTGTTGTTTTTTGCTCATGAAACATGCCTCTCTGAAAAAGTGATCATTTATATGATGAGACTATTGTACCATTTTGAACCGGAAAATGCAATTGATCGGAGGGGAATTATCGGAGATATGACGGAAGGATGTTGAGTTGCGTCGTTTTCTTTGACACAATAGATCAAGGCGGGGACCTCTCCCCGCCTCGCGTGTTTTTAATCCGTCTGTTTTTCAGCTTCCGAAGCCCTTGCGAGCAATTCTTTGAATCTTTCTTCCTCAAAAACCGGCGCAAACATTTCTTGCAGCTGCTCCGTGTCCTGACGGATCGAAATGCCGCACCCCCACGTTCCGAAATAATCGTCTCCTACATATACGGCGCCTGCCGGTTGTCCCGAAACAGATATTCTCTTCATCGTGATGTTTCCAAACAGCGACAACTCTCCTACGGACAGCTTTTTTCGCTCGTCAAAAGCACACCATTTTTCATATGCAGTGACCGCCTCTGCCAGCATATCATAGCCGGAATCCTTTCTGCCGAGAGCAAAAAGCGCCGCACTGTGAAACAGTTTAAGCATGAAAAATGTTTCCAAAAGGCCGTCCGGAACAGTTCCGTTCCCTATGGACTGTACGATGTTTTCCCGTACGGTATAATAACGTATTCCTTTTTCGCTTTCACCTTCACAGTATGCGGATCGGGTACAGAAATACATGAATATCCAGAATTGTTCCAGATCAAAATAGTCGTGCGCTTTATTCATGTCGCCTCGATCATAAGCTCTCCGCGCGATGATATTCGGCTTGATCCCGATATTATTCCCGAATATGTCGATATATTCCCCGGCCTCGTCGTCGTCGCAGAGAAAAGAGAGGACTTTCGCCGCGTTCAGCCGGATATCGGTTTTGGTGCATTCCGCAAGAATTCGTTTCGCCATATTCGTTGCGGCTTCACGCAATTCAGGGTCATCCTTCTGCCGGCGATATACCCACCACATGAGCCCTTCCATAAGATAGTAGCATTTCGGATATTCGTGATAATAACGGAGGACGGTATCTTTTCCTGCTTCCGGCTTTTCCTGCATATCCTTAATCCATCTTTCGCGGATCTGCTCGTCCGTTTCACGACCGATTCCGAGAAGGTTATCCACCGATATTTCAAGTACCGCCGACAGAGACGGCAGCATGGTCACGTCCGGATAACTCTCGGATCTTTCCCAGTTTGAGACAGCCTGTGCCGACACGCCGAGACGGCTTGCAAGCTCCTCCTGCGTCATATCCAGCTCACGGCGGCGTTTTGACACTGCTTCAGCAATATACATTTCCATAAAAAAACACCTTTCATAATTATTCCGACGGGCCCTTCGGTAAGTTCATTATAACCGCTTTTACCTGCGATATCAATAACGCCGTATTTTAGCCGTATAAAGAGAAGCTTGAGTTTTTCAAATTGCACTTTATAAACCGGCAAGATGGGCGGTACTGCTTTGGGAAACGCAAATCCCCTCGGGGAGCACTTGTGTTGCTTGTAATGGTCGAGGGGCCACCGGGCTGTCATTCACTACCGGGGCCCTTCGAATCCCTTGGCTCCGAACTGAAAAAGGCACGCTGAAGCAGACTGCAATGACGACGGCCGGAAAGCGGACCCGCGTTCACGGGCCCCCTTTCCGGAGGGATTCGAGTCTCGCCTGCGGGCTCGGTCAGCCCCGGCTCTGACGTGCCACCGGCACGTCATTCACTACCGGGGCCCTTCGAATCCCTTGGCTCCGAACTGAAAAAGGCACGCTGAAGCAGACTGCAATGACGACG
>JAFWWR010000287.1 GCA_017518025.1 Clostridia bacterium | reverse complement strand
GTTCGAGACCTGGCAGGTGGTGGCTTCGGCGCTGGCCGTCTACGGCGTCGCGTTCATTATAATTGAAAGACTGAATCTCAAAACGAGATCGGAGACCGTGGACGACATCACTTTCCCCCAGGCGATCGCCATAGGCGCGTTCCAGGTGCTCTCGATCATACCGGGCACGTCCCGTTCCGGCTCCACCATACTCGGCGGAAGGATCGTCGGATGCTCCCGCCCCGCCGCAGCGGAGTTTTCCTTCTTCCTCGCCATCCCGGTGATGTTCGGAGTCAGCTTCCTCAAGATCGTCACTTACGACGGCGCCATCGGGAAGACGGACGTCCTGGTGCTGCTTCTCGGCATGGCGGTGGCGTATCTGGTGTCCCTCGCGGCGATAAAATTCCTCATGAGCTTCGTCAAGCGCCACTCCTTCACCGCCTTCGGCGTCTACCGCATAATCCTTGCGGCGCTGGTTGCAGTCTACTTCCTGGCGGCGAAATAAGACCCGAAAAATCAAAATGCGGATCCGAAAAAATCTTCGGATCCGCGGCTTATTTTCGTCACTTTAACGAAAAGTTTTTTATTGACATATTACGTCGGATTTGGTATACTGTAAAAAACCGAAAAGGGGACGAAAAAGATGCGTTACGCGGGATCACCGATGAAGAAAAAACCGACGCCCGTTCTGTCCCTTTCCCGGAGGGGCCGTTTTATTGATCTCTCCCTTTCGGAACGATACTTTTCCCCGTTTTTCACCTGACGAGTCGATACTTCAAGTATCCGCCGTCAGTTTTTTTATGACTTCACGCGGACAAGGACAAGTTCCGCCTGAAAATAAAAAATATTTTTTTCGGAGGTTTTTATGAAACTCATCTACGGCGTAAAAGACAAACCCGGCGTCGGCAAAACTTTGCTGTTCGCCCTCCAGCAGTTGCTGGCGATCCTGGCGGCGACCATCGCGGTCCCGGCGATCATCGGCAACGGCATGTCCCAGTCCGCCGCCCTCTTCGGCGCGGGCGTCGGCACAATCGTTTATCTCCTCTTCACCAAATTCAGAAGCCCTGTGTTCCTCGGCTCCTCCTTCGCGTTCATCGGTTCCATGTTCGCGGCGTTCGGCGGCGCGGCTTCCGCGGCTGCCGGGTACGTCGGCCAGATCATAGGCGCAGTGTTCGCCGCCCTCGTTTATGTGGTCATCGCGCTGATCGTCAAGTTCGCGGGCGTCAAGTGGATCAACAAGATTATGCCCGCGGTCGTCATCGGCCCCACGGTCGCCATCATCGGTCTGTCCCTGGCGGGCAACGCGGTAGGCGATCTCCAGGCGACCAACTACGTGCAGAAGTACGATCCCGCCGATTATCAGATAGTCGTCGCGTCCGATTATGAGATCGACGACAAGGGCGCATACCTGTTCGCAAATCCCGAATCCACGGAAGCCACCGCACAGACCTTCGTCGTTGATAAAGACGCTGATCTGAGCAAGCCGGTGCCCGCGGACATGATCCATACCGAGATCACCGCCACGATTGATGATGAAGGTCAGGTCGTGTCCCTCACAAGCGTTCCGGGATCGGTGTACGTCGCGCTTGTCTGCGGCATCGTGACGCTGGCGGTCACGATGCTCTGCTCGGTCTATGCGAAGAAAACGCTCAAATCCATTCCGTTCATCATCGGCATCCTGGCGGGCTATGCAGTAGCCGCCGTCTTCACGCTCATCGGACGCGCGACGGGCAACGGCGCGCTGATGGTCATCGACTTCTCCGCCTTCTCCAGCATGGACTGGATGCCTGACTTCACCTTCTGGATGGCGAAGGACGGTCTCTCCCAGATCACTCCCGCGTTCATCGGCACCTTGGCGGTGGCATACATCCCCGTTGCGTTCGTCGTGTTTGCGGAGCATATCGCCGACCACAAGAACATCTCCTCCATCATTGAAAAGGATCTTCTCGAGGATCCCGGTCTCCACAGAACGCTCCTCGGCGACGGTATCGGCTCCATGGCGGGCGCGTTCTTCGGCGGCTGCCCGAACACCACCTACGGTGAGTCCATCGGCTGCGTGGCGATCTCCGGCAACGCTTCCGTCGTGACCATTCTCTGCACCGCCATCATTGCTCTCGTCGCCGCGTTCATCGCGCCCTTCACCACCTTCCTCGCAACGATCCCGCATTGCGTGATGGGCGGCGTCTGCATCGCTCTCTACGGCTTCATCGCCGTCTCCGGTCTGAAGATGGTCCAGAAGGTCGACCTTGAAGACAACAGGAACCTGTTCGTTGTATCCGTGATCCTCATCAGCGGTATCGGCGGCCTCGCGGTCAACTTCGGCAAGGTCACCATCACCGAAGTCGCCTGCGCTCTGATCCTCGGCATCCTCACTAACCTGATGCTCTCCGGAAAGAAGACGGAAAAGGCTCCCGAAGTGAAGGCCGAAGATAAAACGGAAGAATAAGATAATCCTTACATTGTAATATCAAAAAAGGGACGGCAAATCATGAACAACGTAACAATATTCGATCATCCGCTTATTCAGCATAAGATCTCCATCCTCCGCTCCGTCGAGACCAGCAGCAACCAGTTCCGGGCGCTGGTGGAGGAGATCACCATGCTCATGTGCTTCGAGTCCATGCGCGATCTTCCTCTGGAGGACGTGGAGGTCACCACCCCCATCGCGAAGACCACCACCAAAATGCTCGCGGGCGTCAAGCTCGCCATCGTGCCGATCCTGCGCGCCGGTCTCGGAATGGTGAACGGGATGCTCAACCTCGTTCCCTCCGCGAGAGTCGGTCACATCGGTATGTACCGCGACGAGGTCACTCTCGAGCCCCACGAGTACTACTGCAAGCTGCCGAAGAACATCGACAAGCGGCTCGTCATCGTCTGCGACCCCATGCTCGCCACCGGCGGCTCGGCGAAGGACGCCATCAACCTCATCAAGGAGCGCGGCGGAAAGCATATCAAGTTCATGTGCCTGATCGCCGCTCCCGAGGGGATCAAGGCGCTGACCGAGGCGCACCCCGACGTGGAGGTCTACTGCGCTCACGTCGACGAGAGACTGAACGAGAACGGATATATCGTTCCCGGTCTCGGCGACGCCGGCGACAGGATCTTCGGTACAAAATAAACCCGGATCGATTTGCAGGACCCCGCCCGAAAACAATTTCGGACGGGGTCTTTGTATGAAGAAATAAAAATTGCGGAAATTTTCAAATATCGCTTGACAAACCGTTTTCCCGGAGCTATAATAGTGACGTCATGAGTTAGTGCAGACTAACTGAACCGATGAGTTTGAAAGGGGGAGACGATGATGATGCCGCTTTGTCTGGCAGATGAGGGCGAAGAACTCGTCATAAAGCGTATCGGCGGTTCACCGGAGATGAAAAAACACCTGGAGGACATGGGATTCACCGTGGGCGGATCGATCTCCATCACAAACAAGCTCGGGGAGAACGTGATCGTTCGCGTAAAGGAGTCCCGCGTCGCGATCAACAACGAAACCGCCCGCAGGATCATGGTCTGAGGGCGCTGAAAGGAGATTTTCGGGATGAAAACGTTGAGAGAAGTGAAGATCGGAGAAACGGTCCGTGTGGTGAAGCTCCACGGAGAGGGAGCCGTCAAGCGCCGCATCATGGACATGGGCATCACGAAGGGCGTTGAGATCTACGTCCGCAAGGTGGCGCCTCTCGGCGACCCGGTGGAGCTCACCGTCAGAGGTTACGAGCTTTCCATCAGGAAAGCCGACGCCGAGATGATCGAGGTAGAATAGTCCGTTGCCGCGGGGGTGCGACCCCCGCGTTTCAAGGATCATGGGTTAGTAATAACTAACTGCGGTTCGTCATAAAAATGTGACGTCCGACCATATCAGAAAAGGAAGGGAAAAAGGAAATGGATCTGCGTATCGCCCTTGCGGGCAACCCGAACAGCGGCAAGACGACCCTGTTCAACGCGCTCACGGGATCTAATCAGTTCGTCGGCAACTGGCCCGGAGTCACCGTGGAGAAGAAGGAAGGAAAACTCAAAAAATACGACGGCGTCATAGTGACCGACCTGCCGGGCATATACTCGCTCTCGCCCTATACTCTGGAAGAAGTGGTGGCGAGAAAATACCTCATCGAGGAGAAGCCGGACGCGATACTCAACATCGTGGACGGCACCAACCTGGAGAGGAATCTGTACCTGACGACTCAGCTTACCGAGCTCGGCATCCCCGTCGTCGTGGCGATCAATATGGTCGACGTTGTGAAGAAGAGCGGCGACGTGATAAACGTCGGGGAACTTTCCCGCCAGCTCGGCTGCAAGGTCGTCGAGATCTCCGCTCTGAAGGGCACCGGCGTCGACGAGGCGGCCGCCGCTGCGGTAGAGGCGGCAAAGGGCGGAAAGACGGTCCCGCAGCACACCTTCTCCGGCCCGGTGGAGCACGCTCTGGCTCACATCGAGGAGGCGGTAGTCCACGATCTCCCCGAGGACCAGCAGAGGTGGTACGCGGTCAAGATCTTTGAGCGAGACGAAAAGGTCCTGGAAGCTCTCGATATCCCCGGGGACGTGAAGAGTCACATCGAGGACGATATCGCGGCGGCGGAGCGGGAGCTGGACGACGACGCGGAATCCATCATTACCAACGAAAGATACGTTTACATAGCGTCCATTATCGGCGCGGTACTGAAAAAGAAAAACAAAGGCAAGCTTTCGACTTCCGATAAGATAGACAGGGTGGTCACCAACCGTTTTCTCGGACTTCCCATTTTCGCGGTGATCATGTTCCTCGTTTACTGGATCGCCATGGTGGGCTTCGGCGCCGCCGCCACCGACTGGGCGAACGACTGTCTGTTCGGCGACGGGTATCATCTGTTCGGCATCGGCACCTCGGCTTACGAGGAAAAGGCGGGCGACTACGAGGCGGCGACCAATGCGTTCGCCGCGTTTGCAGAACTCGATGAGGAAGACGGATTCGAGTTCGACCCCGAAGCCGACGATTTTGACGGAGACGCGGCGATAGCAACCGCCAAGGCGTTCTCCACGGATGAGACGTACGTCCCGTTCGTCGTGGAAGACGAAGAGACTCTTGAAGAATCTGAGATCAAAGTTTATTTCGACAACGTCCCGGAGGACGCGGATGAGGAAGAAGTCAACGCCATGTCTTTCACCGACGCGGTGGAGTACTTCGAGAAAAACGGATTCGACGAACCCGACCCCGCCGACGACGGCGTGTGGGTCCCCGGCATACCGGCTCTCCTCGATAAGGCCCTTCTCGACGGAGAGGGCAACCCGAGAGTCCCCGACTGGCTCTACGGACTTATAATGGACGGGATCGTCGCGGGCGTCGGGGCGGTGCTGGGATTCGTTCCTCAGATGCTCGTCCTGTTCCTGCTTCTCGCCATCCTCGAGGGATGCGGCTACATGGCCCGTATCGCCTTCGTCCTTGACAGAATATTCCGCCGGTTCGGCCTCTCCGGCAAGTCCTTCATACCTATGCTTGTGGGCACCGGATGCGGCATCCCCGGCATCATGGCGTCGCGCACCATCGAGAACGAGCGCGACCGCCGTATGACGATCATGACCACCACCTTCATCCCCTGCGGAGCGAAGCTCCCGTTCATCGCCATGATCGCCGGAGCGTTCTTCGGCGGATCGCCCTGGATCGCCGTGTCGGCGTACTTCATGGGCATGGCGGCGATCATCGTCTCCGGAGTGATGCTCAAAAAGACGAAGAGGTTTGCAGGCGAGCCCGCGCCCTTCGTAATGGAGCTCCCGGCGTATCACCTGCCTACGGTCGGCAACGTACTGCGTTCCACCTGGGAGCGCGGCTGGTCCTTCATCAAGAAGGCGGGCACCATCATCCTTCTGTCCACGGTCGTGGTTTGGTTCACTTCCTTCTTCGGATGGATCGACGGCGGATTCCGGATGCTGGAGGATACTCAGCTTGACCACTCCATCCTGGCGCACGTAGGCCGCGCGATCTCCTGGATCTTTGCTCCCCTCGGCTGGGGCGCCTCCAACTGGCAGGCGGCGGTGGCGTCCGTCACAGGCCTTGTGGCGAAAGAGAACATCGTCGGCACCATGGGCATCCTGTTCGGCAACTGGAAGGGGATCTCGGCCGCCTTCGGCGGTTCCGGCATCGTCGGCTTCTCCTTCATGGCGTTCAACCTTCTCTGCGCGCCGTGCTTTGCGGCGATCGGCGCCATCAGGCGTGAGATGAACAACAGAGGCTGGACCTGGTTCGCCATAGGATATCAGTGCGGCTTCGCGTACCTGGTTGCAATGGCGATAAACCAGTTCGGCAATCTGTTCACCGGCCGGCTCGCCTCCGGCGACGGCCCGGTGCTCAACGTGATCTGCCTCGTGCTCTCCGTAGCGTTCCTCGCTCTGTCCGTCTACATGATCTTCTTCAAGAAATACAAGGAATCGGACAAGCTCACCACCGAAGTCAACGTGAAATGATCATAGAAAGGAGTATCCGGTATGCTGACCTGGATCCAGAACAACTGGGTCACCGTTGTGACGGTTGCAATCCTGGCGGCGGTCCTCATCCTCGCGGCCGTCTCCGTCGTGAGGAAGAATAAGAAAAGATCCTGCGGCGGCTGATGCTCTTCCTGCCCGTACTGCTCCTCCTGCCACGGCGGGAAATGACACCTCCGGTCCGGCGTCGGCGGCGCAGGTCTCCGGCGCCGGACATTACCTCGCTTTTCCCCCCGGAAAACGGGGGAAAGTTGCGCTCTCCTCCCGAAAAAAACGCCCCGGGCAAAAAAACTGTTGCAAAGTATGTTTATATATGATACAATAATTTCGCCCCGGGTTATCGGGGCGAAATACAAAACCCAAAGGGAGGAAAGGTTTTACCATGAGATACGTCTGTTCGATATGCGGATACACGTATGATGAAGACAAGGGCGATCCGGACAACGGTATCGAACCGGGAACGTTGTGGGAGGATCTGCCGGACGACTTCACCTGCCCCGAATGCGGAGTCGGTAAAGAAGACTTTGAATCTGATATCGCAGAGTAACTGGACCTTATAAAATGCGCCTGCCGCGGCTTATGCCGCGGCAGGTCTTTTATTTCAGAAATCTGTCGATCCGGAGGCGCGGCCTGAGCCGCGTGACGTAGTATCGCGAGATCACGCCGAGGAACAGGTCGAAGATGATGAACATCACGATCCCGAGAACGGCGAAGACCGGGTACATGAATCCGCTGACGTCGGAGCCCGAGGCGGTGAACACGAATCTGATGAGAAGCAGGTACGCCGCGGTGACCGCCGCGCCGGTCACGAATTTGACGATCCACGACAGGGCGGGCTTCTTCGGCATAAACTCCCTCAGGATGGGGTAAGCTCCCGCCAGGGCGCCGTATCCCAGAACCATGAGCTTGTTCGGCAGGATCAGCAGCGACAGCACCGTGCACGCCGCCGCCGAGACAGCGGCGAAGCGCCGTCCCGTCTCGTGCCGCAGCATAAGTGTCACAAGACTGCACAGGGCGATGGCGCTGAGATCGAGCACCCCGGAAAGATACCCGAGATAGAGGATCACCGTCGAGAGCCCCGCGCAGACGGCCGACAGGGTCAGTTTTTTTATATCGGAGCGTTTCATTTTTTCAATGGCTTGCCGTCAGCAGCAGCCCCGTCCGCCGCAGCAGTCGCAGCACGCGTCGGCGCACATCATGGCGGCGCAGAAGTTGCAGCAGTCGAAGTCGCCGGTACCCCCTCCTGCGGAGCGTCTGAAGTCGCCGCCGTAGGAGTTCGCCTGAGCGCGAAGGTTGTTCTTCGCTTCCTGATATTCTCTGTTTTCCGGGTCGAGATAGCACGCCGTCTCGATGTACGACTGGGCGTCGTAGTAGTACCCGCGCTGGATCAGCAGACACCCCTTGAGGTAGTTCCATTCGGCGCCTCGGTCTCCGGCGGGAGTCGATTCGATGATGAGTTCCGCCTCGGAGTACTCACCCCGGGCGATATGCCGGCGCACCTCCTCGAAGGAGGTGATGCCGGAGTAGGTATAGGACGAATACCTGCCGGGATCCGCGCCGCCCTCGGCGCGTTCCTTCTGGATAGCGTCGTAGGCCTCGTTGATCTCCTTCATCCTCTCCTCGGCAAGATCGGAGAGAGGGCTGTCCGTGTAGTTGTCGGGGTGGTATTTCCTCGCCAGCTCACGGTACGCTTTTTTTATGTCTTCGTCTGTCGCTCCTCTGCCAACGCCGAGGATCGTGTACGGGTCCTTCGTCAAACTGTTCCACTCTCCTTTAATGATGTGTCTTTATCGGGATCCGGGGAGGTGTTGTTCCCCACGGCGCGTTTCATGGCGTCCGGCATCCCGAGATATACGGTGTTGCGCACGATGGCGGAGATTCCAGGATCGCCGCCCTCGCAGAGGAGCTCCACCGCCGGCGGGAGCCGCCGCAGATCGAGCATCGCCGCGGTCATCACCGCCTCGGCCACCGGCCGGGCGAGGATCTCCCGCTTCTTTTTTCCGTCATATATTATTTCCGTTGCCCTGTCTCCCCATGAGAGGAGCAGGGGATTGTATCTTTTCTTCTTTTTGTCGCGCAGGACGTCGTCGGCGGCGTCCGCCGCGTAGACGAATCTGCCCGCGGACCGCCCCGCCTCGGCAAGGATACGCGATTTTTCCCCGTCCTCGCACCCGGCGGAGAAGACGCGGCTCATGAGGGAGCCGAACCGCTCCGCCGTCTCGTCCAGCGAAGCGCAGCCGTCTTTTTCCAGGTCCGACAGCTCTCCCACGTATTTTTTCACGTCCTCGCTCATCCCGCGGAAGACGTCGCCGCCCCGTTTTACCGCCTTTTTCGCCATTCCGGAGACGAAGGGCCGCGCGGCGGCTGCGGCGAGCTTTTTCATCCCGCCTTCGTCCTTCACGTCGTCGCGTATTTTGCCGTCCGCCAGGATCACCGTGGCGGCGGCGGCGAACCGGAGTTCGTCGCAGTCCTCCGCGACGGGCCTTTTTTTCAGGGGATGGAACGGGCACCGCCCCTCCCGGACCTCAGGCGCCGTGCCGGCGGCGAGGAAGCGGAGGGAGGCGAGAAACACGGAGTCGTAGCTCAGCGTCAGCCGGGCAAGACACCCCGCCGCGCCGCCGAGAGATCTGCAGATCCCGCAGTACACGGCGCGGTACAGGTCGTATTCTTTTACTTTAAGCTCTCCCGTACACGGCCTGACGTATCCAAACATTTGTTACCAACCTTATCGGAGTAATATCACTCGGTGTGATCCATTCTATAACGGATCTCCCCCCTTTTTCAAGAGGGAAATTGTAAACAATCGCACGGGGCGCTGAGAGACCCGCCCCGTGCGCGGCACGGGGCGGGGAATGGTACTTATAT
>JAFWWR010000286.1 GCA_017518025.1 Clostridia bacterium | reverse complement strand
CTTTCAACGCAGAAAAAACGAAAAACGAATGTGTTCAGTGGATCCGCGACTTTTTTGAGAAAAACGGTCCGGGGTGCAACGCCGTCGTCGGCATATCCGGCGGCAAGGACAGCTCCGTCGTCGCCGCCCTTTGCGTGGAGGCGCTTGGCAGGGACCGCGTCATAGGCGTGCTTATGCCGTGCGGCGAGCAGGCCGACATCGACATGGCGAAGCTTCTCGTCAGCCATCTCGGCATACGCCACTTTATCGTCAATATCAAGGACGCCGTGGACGGCGTGACGGGGGCGATCCCCTTCGAGCTTTCCGCCCAGAGCCGGCAGAACCTGCCGCCGAGGATCAGGATGGCCACCCTCTACGCCGTGTCCCAGTCCAACAACGGCAGAGTCGCCAACACCTGCAACCTGTCCGAGGACTGGGTGGGCTACGCTACCCGCTACGGCGACGGTGCGGGCGATTTCAGCCCATGCTCCCACCTGACGGTGCAGGAGGTCAAAGCCGTCGGGCGCCTTCTCGGCCTGCCGGACGTTCTCGTCGATAAAGTGCCTATCGACGGACTTTGCGGCAAGACCGACGAAGACAATCTCGGCTTCACCTACGCGGAGCTGGACCGGTATATCCGCGAGGGGATCGAGCCGGAACCGGAAAAGAAGGAGAAGATCGACCGGCTGCACAGGATAAACGCCTTCAAGCTTCAGCTTATGCCGTCGTTCGATCCGGGTATCTGACATGAAAAAACCGTATAAGCTCGGCATCATCGTGGGCCGCTTTCAGACGTTCCACAACGGCCACCGGATGATGATCGACAAAGCGGTGGAGCTTTGCGAGCGGGTCGGCGTGTTCATCGGCTCGGCGCAGGAGTCCGGCACGAGCAAAAACCCGTTTACCTACGAGATGCGCGAGAGTATCCTCCGCCGGATCTACGGCAATGAGATCGAAATATTTCCTCTTCCCGACATCGGCGTGGGGAACAACTCGAAATGGGGCGAGTACGTGCTCGCAAACGTGGTGGAGCGGCTCGGCGAAACACCCGACCTTCTGATCTCCGGCAAGGAAGAAAAGCGGATCAGCTGGTTTGACGGAGTGAACGGTCTGTCCATCGCCGAACTGTATATCCCGAAGTCCATCGACATTTCCGCCAGCAGGATGCGCGAGATGTTCGCGGAAAACGATTTCGAGACGTGGAAAACCTACTGCGACGAGCGTCTGTGGGACGATTTCCCGGAACTGCGGCGCACGGTCCTCGCGGCGCGGGACAATACCGAAACGGACAGTATCTGACCCGTCAAATTTGACCGAAAGGGAAATAACCGTATGAAACTCGAACCCATCGTCGTGTCGCTGCTCGACACGGACCTCTACAAATTCAATATGGATCAGGTGATCTTCCACAAGCACACCGATCTCTGCGGCCAGTATTATTTCAAGTGCCGCAACGAGGGCGTGACCTTCACTCCTGAGATGGCGGACGAGATCACCGCGCAGGTGGATCACCTCTGCACCCTCAGATTCAAAAAGGAAGAACTGGACTATCTCCGCTCCATCCGCTTCATCAAGAACGACTACGTGGAGTTCCTCCGCCTCTGGCACCCCATCCGCGACTACGTGAAGGTGGAACTGTCGGACGTGGGCGAACTTTCCGTGGTGGTGGACGGCCCCCTGTTCTCCGCCATGCAGTTCGAGATCTATCTGCTTGAGATCATCAATGAAGTGTACTTCCGCATGACGTACGATTACGAAACGCTCCGCAGATCGGCCAAGGAGCGGCTCGACGCCAAGATCAAAGCGATGAACGACGGAACGTATACATTCAAGTTCGCCGAGTTCGGCTGCCGCCGCCGTCTGTCCCGGGAGTGGGAGGACGAGGTGGTCCGCCGTTTCGTCACGGAGACGGAAAACTGCGTCGGCACGTCCAACGTATATCTCGCCAAAAAGTATAACGTCACGCCCATAGGCACCTACGCCCACGAGTTCGTCCAGATGTATCAGGGCATCGACT
>JAFWWR010000285.1 GCA_017518025.1 Clostridia bacterium | reverse complement strand
CAGGACACGCCAAAGCAGGGCAATGATTAATCATGTCGGAAAGCGGGCCCGCGTTCACGGGCCCCATTTTCGGGGGGATTCGAGTCGCGCCTGCGGGCTTGGTCGCGCCCGGCTCTGACAGCCCACCGGGCTGTCATTCACTACCGGGCGTCTTCGAATCCCCCCAAGGCGAAAAAGAAGAAGGACTGCAGAGCAGTCCTTCTTCTTTTTCGCGGCTTGGGGGATTCGAACCCACGACCTACCGGTTCGTAGCCGGGCACTCTATCCACTGAGCTAAAGCCGCAATTCAACGGAACATATATTAACACAAATCCGGGGAAATGTCAACATCTTTTTGCTTATTATTTCTTTTTCTTTTCCCCGGGGCTCACTTCCCGAGAAACCGGATCAGTTTTTCCCTTTTAACGTGCGGCAGCATCTCTCCGAGCCGGTCGAGCAGTATCTCCCTCGACTCCTCCGGGGCGCATCCGTACACTTCCCGGCGGAAGGACGGACCGAAAAACTTCTCCGGCGTGGAGTACACGCCGATACCCCAGCCGTACCTTTTGCCGTGGCGGTCCACGTCGTAGGCGAAGTCCGAGATCAGCACGTAGCACTGCCGCTGCAGCCGCGTCACAAGCGTCTCGAACCCCTTTTTGCCGTCCTTGCCGTAGCCGCCCTCTGCTTTCAGATCCCGTGAGAGCGCGGGGGAGCGCAGGTCGATGAGCTCGAACAGCTCCTTGTCACGGAAGGACGCCATGCCGTCGTCGAACCGGGCGTCGAAGTCGTATCCGTCACGGCGGAGGTTCGCCAGGTGGAGGTACAGATCCCGCCGGACGAACGCCGCCTTGTTTTCGAACAGCTTGGCGTAGGCGCAGCCCGTCTCGCGGATGACCGGGCCCTTCCACTCCCAGGGACCGTCCTCTTCCGTGAACCACACGGACGGGTCCACGTGCTCCTCAAGGGAAAAACCGGGGATGCTGTTGGTGAAAAGGGGCAGTATCCCGTCTTCCTCCACTATTCTCACCATGTCGTCCATGGTGCGGATCTTCAGTTCGTTGTTCCACATGGCTTACCCCTTAAAAAACCGGAAAAGTCTGTCTCTGAAGTCCGGCGCCGTGTCGTACGCCGCGTGGCCGTACCCTGAGTAAACGTGCGAGACGGCGCGGCCGCCGAAGGCGCGGATCACCTCGCGTACCGCGTCTGGTCCCAGCACACGGTCGTCGTCGGATCCGGCGACGAAAACGGGACATTTTATCCTTTTTATGTCGTCCGCCGCGTCGAAGCCCCGGGTCCCTGCCGCCAGCACGGCGAACCTTTCGAGCTCTTCCCCCGTGACGGTCCCGCCCGCCGCGGCAAGGGCGTCTCTGTACGCCGCGAAGGTCCGGGGAGGGTAGACCTTCTCCCCGAAATCGAGGTAAAGGCCGACGCCGTCGCCTGCCTCCGCCAGCGAGATCCACTTTTCGATGACGGCGAGGCCCTCATCCGTGACCGTCAGCGCGGTGGAGGCGAGAGCCAGTTTGCCTGCGAGATCGGGCCGCTGCGCGGCGATAACGGCGGCGATCATGCCGCCCTGGGACGCGCCGAAAAGGCAGACGTCCCGCAGACCGAGGGCGTCCATCGCCGCCTCGGCGTCGTCCGCCATGTCGCGGACCGTGTACGCCGGAGGCGGATCGAGCCGCCGGTCAAGCAGATACACGGTGAAATCGTCTTTGAAGACTCCGTATTCCGCCTCCACCGCCTCCGCGGCGCCCGTGACGCTCTGCACGCTGAGCCCGGGGAGTATAACGGCGACGTTTTCGCCGCCGCCGAAGGTGAAGTATTCGGTTGTGGAGGAGTCCGTTCTGACTGTCCTGATCCTGTCGTTCATTTTCACACCAGCTCTCGGCTGACGCTCCCCAGATCCTCGAACTCCAGAATGTCGGAGAGGATATAGTTCGACACGAACATACCCTTTGTGGTCAGGGCGTAGGAGCCGGATCTTTTTTCCATAAGGCCGTTTTTCAGATATTTCAGTATCTTTCCTCCGTAGAGGGACTCGAAGGACACGCCGAACCGCCGCGCGAAGTCCACGGAGCCGACGCCGTCGTTCAGGCGGAAGCGGAGCATGATGTACTCGCCCATGCGCTCCCGCGCCTCCAGGATCTCGCTCTCGGAGGTGAGGGGGACGGAAGAGCTTTTGTCCGTCACCGCCTCGATGTAGTCGTCGACGCTGTCCGTGAAGGCGAATCTGTTTGAATTGAAATATGAGTGGGCTGACACGCCGAACCCGAGGTATTCCTCGCAGTTCCAGTATTTCAGATTATGTATGCACCGGTAGCCGAAGCGGGAGAAGTTCGAGATCTCGTACTGCATATACCCCCGGGCGGCCATCGCCTCCACGGCGCGGGAGTACATCTCGTACTCCGTGTCCTCGTCCGGGAGGATGGGGGCGATGTTCAGCCGGTTCTCCCAGAAGGGCGTGCCCGGCTCGATCTTCAGGTTGTAGAGGGAGATGTGCTCCGGCTCCATCCGCATGACGAAGTTCAGCGACTTCATGAGTGAGTCGGGGGTCTGCGCCGGTATGCCGAACATGAGGTCCACGTTGATGTTGTCGAATCCCGCCTGCCGTGCGGCGCGGAATGACTCAACGAAGTCCTGCCTCGTGTGGCACCGGGAGAGGAGATGGAGCTCTCTGTTGTCCGCGGACTGGAGTCCCATGCTGATACGGGTGACTCCGGCTCGCTTCAGCATCCGGAACGTGGAATAGGAAGCGGTGCCGGGGTTCACTTCCACGGTGAACTCCGCCTTTTTCGACACGTCGAAGTTGCGGCGGACGGAGGAGATGATCTTTTTCAGCTCCCGGGGGTCGATGGACGTGGGGGTGCCGCCGCCGATGTAGACGGAGTCCGCCACGTAGTTCTTCCCGGAGTCCCGGTAGTCGCGCATCTGCGCGCACAGGGCGTCCACGTACCTCGTCACGATCTCCCCGTCGTCTGGAACGAAGGAATTGAAGTCGCAATAGGCGCATTTCGACGCGCAGAAGGGGACGTGGACGTAGATCCCGAGCCGTTTTTTGTCGTAAAGATCGATGCGCATCTTCCTGATCCGCCTTTCCGTGAAATGAGAATTATTCGTCGCCCAGTTTGAGCACGGCCATGAACGCCTCCGGCGACATCTGCACGCTGCCGAGCTGGCGCATCTTCTTTTTGCCTTCCTTCTGCTTTTCAAGCAGCTTTTTCTTTCTCGTTATGTCGCCGCCGTAGCACTTGGCGAGGACGTCCTTGCGGAGGGCCTTCACAGTCTCCCGGGCGATGACCTTGGAGCCGATGGCCGCCTGGATCGGCACCTCGAAGAGCTGGCGCGGGATGTTTTCCTTCAGCTTTTCCGCGATCCTCCGGGCTCTCGGGTACGCCTTTTCCGCGTGGACGATGAACGTCAGCGCGTCCACCT
>JAFWWR010000284.1 GCA_017518025.1 Clostridia bacterium | reverse complement strand
CAAGAGGCGGACGGGTTTTTGCCCGTCCGCCGCGTTGCGTTACGTTTGGATTCAGTTTTCGGCGTTGTCGGTCAGGTCTTCGATCTTCCCGGCCGCTTCGTCCACCGCCTCGGGGATCGCCTCTTCGACATTTTCGGCGACCTCCTCGACCGCGGGAACGGCTTCTTCGATCTTCTCCGCCGCCTGCTCGAACTGCGGGACGGCATCTTCGACCTTCTCCGTCGCCGCCTCAAACTGCGGGACGGCCTCTTCGACCTTCTCTGCGACTTCCTCATAAATCGGCGCGCCAGTCATGGGATCGTATCTCAAAGGCTTTCTTTCCGGCTCGGGCTGAACGTTCTGCGGCGCGATGTTCTGAACGGGAGCGGGATTGAAGTTCTGCTGCGGCTGGGCAAAATTCTGCTGAGGAACGAAATTCTGCGCAGGAGCAGGATTCACGTTCTGGGGCTGTGCATATCCCTGAGGAGGAACGAATCCCTGATTCGGGGCGTATCCCTGATTCGGGGCGTATCCCTGGTTGGGGGCGTAACCCTGGTTGGGGGCGTAGCCCTGATTCGGAGCGTATCCCTGGTTCGGAGCATAGCCCTGGTTCGGAACATAGCCCTGGTTGGGTGCGTACGCCTGGGTCGGCGCATAACCCTGATAGGTCACAGGCGCTCCGCCCTTGGTGGGATGAGCGATCCATCTGAGTCCAACAAGAAGCGTAAAACCGAGAAGAATATTCGCTACAAGCGTAAGCTGAGTTGCAAACGCCGCAAGAGCCATCTCCGCCTCACCGTCGCCGATGCAATCAAAGAACGCTTTGACGGCATTTCCGTACAGCTCGATGTTCATAAAGAACGTGACGAATCCGATTACCAGGATAAGCAGACCTGGAACGACCCATCCGCCGCCCGCTTTCGTCGGCCAGCCGGCGCGTCTCTTTGCGGAGGACGCGGACACGGCCGCGGCAATTATGAAAGCGATCACCGCGAGCGCCAGCGTAACTATTGAAATTATAAAATCACGCTTTGCGTCGGACGAGAGATATTTGAAGTATTTGAAATATCCCGCGTCTGAGTATTTGTACATCAAATAACCGAAATTGGCCGCCTCTATGATCGCCATCAGGGAGAACAGAGCGGTAAAGACGCCTGAAACCTTGCCGGCGAAAAATGCGATTGCCAGTAAAACGTACGTCAGGATCTGAATTGCCGTGAGTATGAACGCGAAAAGTTGTTCGCCGCCCAATTCACCGCCCCGGAAGAAATACCTGTAGTTAAAGTACAGGACCAGGGATGCGAACGCGGCAAGGAAAAGGAACAGTATACCCGCGAAAACGTTGAGTTTGCTCTTTCTTTCCATATCATCTTTCTCCTTCATTATTTGACACTCGACATATGTCTGTTGTGATTATAACATATCGGAAAGGCATTGTAAAGAAAAACCGCAAAATTCCCGGCTTGCCGTTGACTTACGTTCCCCGCCGTGGTATTATGCTATTGAAGCCGGACAACGGCGGGGCACTGCGGGCCCCGGAAAGGATCGACCTATGAAAATAATCATGAAGGACGGCGCCCCCGCCGTCGTAAACGAAGCCGGAGCGCCCGTGATCGGGATCGGATCGTGCGGAATCAGATATACCGAGGACGGAGAGTCCCGATTTGCCGCGGCCGAGGGCAAATGGTCCCTCGACGGCGACGTTCTGACCTGCGGAGGGGCCTCCCTCGCCTTCTCCCGGGAGGGGGACGGCATAAAGTTTTCCGCGGAGTACTCCTACACCGGGCGGGATCTCGGCGGGACCGACGAATTCATCGTCCTGAAAGGAAAATTCGCCGAGCCGGTGAAGACCCTCGTCGCCCCCGGCGTGCGGGAGGTCAACGGGATCAAAACGAACGAAATGCTCACCTCCGTGGAGACCATGGAGATGGATGAGAATACCGAATTCGAGTGCGGCGACTTCGCGGCGCTCGTCACCCCATCCGGAAAAAAATATATCGCCGGGTATCTGACGTACCGCGAATACTTCGGCGGGATCACCGTCCGCGGGGACGGCTCCTTCGAGGTAAAGGCGTACACGGAGCTGGCGCCCGTCAAAGACGGCGAGACGCTCAGAAGCGACGTTTTCTACGTGACAGAGTGCGACGATATCGTCGCGGAACTGCCCCGGTACTGCGACCTGTGCGTGCGGGACATGGCGGGCGAGCCGCGGCTGAAATTCGACGTACCCTACGGCTTCTGTACCTGGTACTACTACCTCGGCGACGTTACCGGCGAGGCGGTGAGCCGCTCCGTGGAGGACCTTGTGAAATACCGGGATCTGCTCCCGGCGAAATATATGCAGATCGACGACGGCTGGCAGGTCTGGTACGGCCAGTGGGAGGTCAACGAGAAATTCTCCCGGGGTATGAAGGCCTACGCCGACGAGATCAAGGCGGCGGGGCTCACGCCCGGGCTGTGGTTCGCGCCTCTCTGGGCGAACAAGGCGAGGGTGCGGCAGGAGCATCCCGAATACTTCGCCGTGAACCGGGCCGACGGCGAGAGGACCATCTGTCTCGACCTCTCCGTGCCGGAGGCCTGCGACTTCATCCGCGACGTCATGAGGCGCGCCACGCTGGAGTGGGGATACAAGTACCTGAAGCTCGACCTCATCACCACCACCCTCGGCGCGTTCCGGTACCGCGATCCTTCCTTCAACTCGCTGAAAAACTACCGCCGGCTGATGGAGATCGTGAACGAGGCCGTGCCGGACGACACCTTCATCCTTGGGTGCACCGCACCCTTCGGTCCCTCTATCGGACTTGTCGACGGCATGCGCGTCAGCTGCGACATCGGCGGCGACTGGGACGGCCTGCGGCAGGTGTTCAACGCGGTGCTGAAGAGATACTACTACCACAAGCGGTTTTTCATAAACGACGCCGACTGCCTCATCGTCCGCAAGGCGGAGAACGAGGACGGCGAGTGCCGGCGCAACTGCACCCGCACCGATGAGGAAATAAAGACGTACATCTCCGCGGCGGCGGCCTCAGGAGGCACGCTGATGCTGTCCGACAAGCTCCGGCTCATGGGTGAGGATCAGCTGGAACAGATCTCCCGCCTCTATCCGATCAACACCGAGGCGGCGATCCCTCTCGACCTGACGGAGAGGTGGCTGCCCGGAATACTGGACTGCGGCGTGAGGCGCGGCATTCGCACCGTGATGTTCCTCAACTGGGAGGAAAAGGACCTCGACCTTTCCGTCCTTCTCGGGCCGGGCGAGCACCGGGTATTCGAGTTCTGGAGCCGCAGATTCGAGGGCGTGTTCGGGGACGAATATACCGCGACCGTCGCCCCTCACACCTGCCGGGTCCTCCATATAACCGACGCGGGATCTCCGGCCGTCGTCGGATGCGAAAACGAGGTCATCCCGACGCTCGACCAGTCGTTTGAGCGCGGAAAGCTGACTTTCACGTTCATCAAGCCCGGCGACGCGGTCATCGTTGCCGCGGAGGAGCTCGCCGGAGACTGCGCGAGGATCGAAAAGGTCGCGGAGGGCCTTTTCCGGGTAACTGAGAACGGCGAAATGACCGTCGCGCTCGACGCGAAGTAAAAATTAT